>CAZDZP010000131.1:0-7387 GCA_964509855.1 uncultured Anaerolineaceae bacterium
TCCGCCATAACGCACCGTCACGTCCCGCAGCGCAAGCGCGGAAGTCTTCGATGTGGTTGCGCCGTTCGGCGGAGCGGTAAGCGTCATTGGCTACGGTGCGTACGTGAACTCCGAAAAGTCGAGCTCGCCGTCGTAGGTGAGCAAGCCCTGCTCCCGGAAGAACGCCTCCTGTCGTTGGAAACCTTCAATGTCCAGTGTGCCTTCTTTGTCGTGGTAAGGCCTGGCAGCGCGGCGGAGCACATCCAGCGGCACCTGTGTGTACTCTTCGATCATGGAGAGTACTTCATCGTCTTCCCAGCCGCCGTCTTCCAGCCGCGCAACCGCCTTCAGGTAGGCGCGAAGGAATCCCTCGGCCAACTCCGGGTTGCTTTCGGCCCAGTCGCGGTTCCAGAACACCGCTGTCGGCTGGTCGCCGTCCACGAAGTCTTCGCTCAGTACGGCCACCAGGTCCTGGTCTTCGCCGAGCGTCGCGAAGGGTTCGCCGAGCATCGCGCCATCGATACCGCCGTTGTCGAGCGCTGCCGCAACGTCCTGGAAGGGCACCGTCTGCAGGTCGATGTCGGCCATTGTCAGGCCGCCCGACTGCAGCGCGCGCTCCAGCCAGTACTCGGTCGCAGCGCCGCGCGCGTTGATCGAAACTTTCAGCCCGCGCAGGTCTTCCACACTCGTGATTTCGCCCGAATCGAAGCGCGTCTTGCTCACCACCAGGGGTGTTGTAACCGGCGGCTTTTCGAAGTGCAGCGGTGCAACCAGCTCCACCGGGATTTCGAGGTCGTCGGCTTGCGCCTGTCCAACGAGGTTGAACAACGCCACGCCAACGCCGCCCGCGCCGATGTCGAAGTTGCCGGCCGCGGTTTGCACCAGCATGTCCGCCCCGCCCGCCAGCCGTTCGAGGTTCAGCTCGATGCCTTCTTCGGCGAAATAGCCTTCCTCAACGCCCACGATCACGGGCGCGAAGATGAAGATGGGGATGAATCCCATGGTCACATCGGTCAGCTCTTCGCTACCGCCCGCCGGCGTCTGTGCGCCGCCGTTGCCGGTGTCGTCGTCATCATCACCGCAGGCCGCGACTGCCAGAGCCATGAGCACCGCCAGCGCCGAAAGCGCCACCATCGCAAGGAACCGCTTCATTCTTCGCTCCAACAAGTAGCTTTTGTCCGAATTGTCACCTTCCTGCGCCTAGCCACAGTCAGCAGCCATACGTACCGCCGGTCCCACAATCGCTGCCTGTGAGTCCGCGCCGTGGCATCATCCCCACGTGACCGCACTTCCCCCGCCCGAAGAGAAAGCCGCCTCCGTCCAGGCCATGTTTGACCGCATTGCCCCGCGCTACGACCTTGTGAACCGCGTGCTCACCGGCCGCGTCGACCAGCGCTGTCGCAATCGCCTCGTCGAACGTCTCGAGTTCGGCCCCGGCGACCGCGTCCTTGACCTCGCCTGCGGCACCGGCGACTTCATCGAAATCCTTGGAGACGCCGGCGCCGAAGCCGTCGGGCTCGACTTCTCCCGCGGCATGCTTGGCGGCGCGCAGAAGCGCCTTGGCGATGTCCAGCTCGTGCAGGCCGATGCACTCCGCCTGCCCTTCGCCGATGGCTCTTTTGCCGGCGCCACGTCCGGCTTTGCGCTGCGAAACTTCCTGGCCATCCCCCCTGTGCTTGAAGAGTTGGCGCGCGTCATCCGTCCCGGCGGCAGCCTCGGCTTCCTCGAAGTCGACCGGCCCCGGAACGGTGTCATCCGCGCTGGACACAGCTTCTACTTCGACCGTGCCGTCCCCTTCCTCGGCGGCCTGCTGTCCCGCGACAGCACCGCCTACAGCTACCTCCCCCAGTCCACCGCCTACCTGCCCACGGCCCGGGAACTGGCGGCGATGCTCAGTGCCGCGGGCTTTGAACAGCTCCACAAAGTCCGCCACCTCGGCGGCGCACTCCAATCCATCACGGCTGTGCGCTCGTGAGCGTGGCAGCAGCGGCACGACCCGGCAAGGTGCAGGCGTGGCGAATGGCCGTACGCCCGCCAACGCTTAGCGCTTCCGTGTCGCCGGTGCTGGTCGGCTGGGGAGTCGCCTTCGCGCTCGATGGCTTCCGCATCGGCCCCGCGCTGGCGGCGCTGATCGTCGCCATCGCCCTGCAGATCGGCGCCAACTTTGCCAACGACGTCTTCGACTTCCGCCGCGGCGCCGACACACCCGATCGCCTCGGTCCGCCGCGCGTCACCCAGTCCGGCATCCTCACCGAACGCGAAGTCTTCGGCGGCATGATCACCGTCTTCGTCATCGCCACCATCGCCGGGCTCTACCTCGCCTTCGACGGCGGTTGGACCGTTGTGATCGTTGGCGCGGTCTGCATTCTCGGCGCCATCGCTTACAGCGGGGGACCCTTCCCGGCTGCCTACCACGCCCTCGGCGACGTCCTGACCTTCGTCTTCTTTGGCATTGTGGCCGTAGCGGGCACCGTCTGGGTACAAACTGGCGACATCCCCACCCTCGCGTGGGTTGCGGGCATCCCCGTTGGCCTCACCTGCGTCGCCATCCTCGTCGTCAACAATCTCCGCGACATCCCCACCGACTCCAGCACCGGGAAAACCACCCTCGCCGTCGTCATTGGCGAAAACGCCACTCGCCTCTGGTACGCATTCCTATTGGTGGCCGCCTTCGTTTCGGCACTCGCCGTGATGTTCGTCGAAGGCGCGACGCCCTACGTGGCGCTTTCCCTCGCGGCCCTGCCCATGGCCGTTCGTCTTTTGCGCCCAATTCTCGTCGAACGGATTTCCGGGCGCCCGCTCAACCTCGTGTTGAAGGACACCGCCCGCTTCCACCTGGTGTTCGGGCTACTGTTCGCAGCGGGTCTCGCGCTCGGCGGCACATAACCACGCATACGCAAAGAGACCCCGGTTGTAAATCGGGGTCTCTCGAATGTGAATACTCTGCTCGCGTCTCACGCCTTCTAGGCCGTCTTCCGCTTTGCCGCCCGGTTCACGGGCGAGCCGGCGTCGCTTGTCATGCGATTCTTGGATGGCCGGCGGTATTAGCGATGAGCGCTTGAGCGAGCGCTGTGCCTGGTCCGCTAACGCGAACCAGCTATCTGCACGATCCGAACTCCGTATAGGCTGTGCAGCTTGACCTTCATCATTCGCACACCTCCTTCGGTCCGGGCTTTCCCTCTGCAGCGGGTGGGCCTCTGTCTGATTCCAATATAGCATGAGTGTCAAGCCCTGCGGGTAACCATTGGGTAACTATTGTTACCCCCGGCCGTCCTGTTTGCCCTCTACTCCGGCCGCAGTTCTCGACGCATCAGCGCCCACGCCAACAGGTACATCGCCACCGCCGCGGTACACAGCACAATCAGGTCGATCGGGTTGCGCAACAGCCCGCGCAGCATGATGTCGTGCAGCGACCGCAGCGCCCACGTCGAAGGCAGCGCGTACGAAATCACCTTCATCGGCCAGATGATCCGCTCGAGCGAAACTACCAGTCCGCTGAAGAACACCGAAGCCAGCAGGATGAGCATCGCGGCTTGCGCTGCCTGTTGCTCCGTCCGCGTGATGAGCGCAATCGCCAGCCCAACGCCGACCGAAAGCACAACGAGCGCTACACCCACGATTGCCAGCTCCACGAACGAACCGTAAATCGGCACGCCCAGGAACAGGTACATCACCGCGCCAATAATGAATGCCGCCACACCAGTGATGAAAGCATGCGCCAGGAAGTTGCCGTTCGTAATCTCAAAGGCTTTGATGGGCGCGACCTTCAGCACCGAGAACACGCCCAGCAAACGGAGCCTGGCCAGCGCCAGCGCCGAAAGCGAGATACCCAGGTGCTGCACCAACAACACGAGGACCGCCGGCGAGTAGTACGTCTGAAAGGTCGGACGCTGTGGAACAAGGTTGTCCAGTTGCAGGTCGAACGGCGAACTCAACACCTCCGGCGGCGCGACCAGCAAGGACGCCGCCGCCGAGTCGATCTGGTCGAGCTGCTCCTCAATCGAAGCCAGCTCTTCTTCTGTCGGCAAGGCGCCGTCTTCGTCAGCCCGTGCAAGCTGGCGTTCGAGTCGTTCGACAGCGTCGTTCAAGTCTTCCACGCGGGTTTGGACACCTCGCAGGTCCTCGTCAGCAATCGTGATACCCGGCAGGAAGAGCGAGATGCCGCCGGCCGCCGCCACCAGCCTGCGTGTCGCAACTTCCAGCGGGTTCAGGACAGCTCGAACGTCCGCAACTCTCGCCCGGGCAGTCTCGATATCGTCGCCAGCACCGCGAGCGAGGCTGACCGCATCCCGTGCTGTGCCAAGCAGTGCATTCACGTCCCCGAGCGAAGCCTGCGCGTCCGTGACCGCCCGTTCGATGACTCTCTGGTTTAGGTCGGCCACCTGGTCCGCCAGGTACGCCTCGGTGAACTGGATACGGAGCGGGTCAATATCGCTCGTGAAAATCTGGATGGGAATGCGCTCCCCGCCCAGCACGATTGATTCTGGGTCCTCGGGCATTACCAGGACGCCCTCAACCTCGCCATCCTGCAGTCGGCGAATCGCGCCCGTCAGGTCCGTGTTCCGTTCGACAACCTCAACGTATTCGCCGATCTCTTCTGGCAAGGGCTGGAGTTCTTGCTCGCGATCGGAGCTTTCCACCACGATCACTCTCGGCTTCACGGCTGAAACGTCAACTCCCTGCCCAAAAGCGAGCAGGATGATGAACGGACCCAGTACCAGCCCGATGAGCAGGCCCGGTTGGCGAGCGAATTCCGAAAGCCAAACGGAGAGGAAGCTTGTGGTTCTAATTAGCGATTTCATTGGGTTCGCCTCCCTCCTGTACCAGCTGCCGGAAAACGTCTTCGAACACCGGGACGTGCGTCTCAATCGACTGAACCTGGGAACCGCTTTCGGCAAGGGTTTGTTCTATCCGCGGTCGCGCTTCATTTGCGTCGTTCACGATGACCCGGGCGCTCGCCCAACCGGTCTGTGTCACCGAAACAACGCCAGGCAACGCGAGCAGCCGTTGTGCGTGTTCCTGCGTCAGCGGTTCCGCAACCAGGTCGATTGCCTCGCCACGCGTCGCCTGCCGGCGTAGATCTTCTGGCGTGCCAAGCGCGATAAGCGAGCCATGATTCATGAGCCCGATGCGGTCACTTTTCTCAGCTTCGTCCAGGTACTGTGTGTTGATGACAATCGTCACTCCCTCGTCCTTGAGTTCGGTGAGGTAGTTCCAGATGGTCTCGCGCAGCATGGGATCCAGCCCCGCCGTCGGTTCGTCCACGAAGAGCAGTGACGGCCGGTGCAGCAGCGCACAGGCGAACGACAGTCGCCGCTGCATTCCTCCCGAAATCTTGCGGGCTGCGCGCGATCGCGCATCCCACAATCCAAGACGCTGGAGCGTTGCCCGGATGCGCTTTCGCCGTTCGAAGAAACCAATGCCGTATATGCCTGCCGCGAAGTGGGCGTTCTGCTGCACTGTCAGGCTCGGGTAGAGCAGAAAATGCTGCGGAACGTAGCCAACGATGGTCTGCTGTTTGGTGTCGAAGCGATGGGGTTCCGTGCCCGCAACCAGTACCTTGCCCGATGTGGGCTCCGCCTGGCCAACCATCAAACGCATCAGCGTCGACTTGCCGCTCCCGCTTGGGCCAATGAGGGCGAAGAGTTCCCCTCGTTCAACCACCAGGTCGATTTCGTTGACCACGGTTAGGTTGCCGTACTTCTTCGTCGCTCCGGTCAGTTCGAGTACCGGCTCCCTCGCAGCCACTACAGGCTCCGGTGGTGCCAGGGTCTCCGCTTCTGTGCCCGAACTCATCGGGCATCCCGCGATGGGGCTGGACGGACCATAACAGTGGCCGTAAGCCCTGATTCGCCCGGCACGGTGATGACCCGGGCGCCGGGGCTCTCCAGGGGTATCTCGACTTCCGCGCCCGCGGGGATTTCAAACTCCGTATCGGAGTCGCCGCCCGAAACGATGATCGTCATGTCGTCGTCGGTGTTGTTCGTCACTCGCACAACTGAGCCTTCGTCTACCTCAACTGCGTCGGGCTCGAATCCATCGCCGGTCAGCGAAATCGAATCCTGGCGCGCCGGCTGCGAATCACTGGACGCGGGCGAAGCAGGGCCGCCGT
Source organism: uncultured Anaerolineaceae bacterium (assembly GCA_964509855.1). Lineage (GTDB taxonomy): Bacteria > Chloroflexota > Dehalococcoidia > Tepidiformales > Tepidiformaceae > CAZDZP01. The sequence continues at coordinate 6,092 of CAZDZP010000131.1, forward strand.
CGGCCGGGAGCGTTGAACTGGGGTCGTCGTCACCATCGAAAACGCACGCCGCCACCAGAAGCGGCAGCAAGAGGGCTATGCCAAGGGCGGATGCAATACGTGATATGCGGAAACGGCGTAAACCGGCCGCGGTGCTGGGCTTATACATGGGCTCTCCTTCAAGGGACCCAGAAAGCCTATTCCCGCACCCATCACAGGGCGGTCAAAGCACCGTTGCGCCGCATATCAAACCCATCGCGAGTAGGAAATTCGAACGTCATTCAGCCGCCAAAATGCGCCTCAGCGCTTCACGCGCATCCACGATTGGCACGCCCTCAACCGAACGAATATCCAAAAGATCGAGGTCCGCCGAGACTAGCAAGTCCACTCGGGCGTAGGCCGCGCAATGCAAGTACGGACGATCCCGCTCATCGCGGCACGGTGGTGCTTCGCCCTCCGGCTGTACAAGTGTGGCCAACATTCTCAAGTCGGCGAGGCTGTTGAGGAATTGCTGCGGACTCGTTCTGTGACGGGCGAGCATTCGAAGAATGGAACGGCGGGTTACAAGCTTCGCGTACTCACGGTCGATCTCAGGGCTAGCAACAAGCGAAACCGTACCCTTCAGCACGAGCCTCACCAGTTGACGGGATGGATGTAGGGAATCTCGCATGCCTTGTGCAACGACACTCGCGTCGAGCACGACTCGCATCAGTCTTGGGTTGTCACGCCGGTTCGAAGAAACCGTTTACGAACACCGTCCTCTTCGGAGGCATCTTCAAGCACAGCACATATCTCGTCATCTGACACATCGGCGAGCTGTTGTCCAAGCTCCTCGAACCGCGCGATCATCGCGGCTCGTTCTTCATCTGTTGGCCGCGCTTGTTCACGGACGACTTTGATATCGTTCCTCGAGGGTGTCGCCATAAGACGATCGTATCACAGGCACACTGCATCTGGCCTCAGCCATCAGGCCTGGGAGTCTTCCTTCTCCAGTTCGAACGCATCGTGCAGCGCGCGCACTGCGTCCGACACTCGGTGCTGATCCACCAGGCAGGTGAGCCGGATCTCGCTCGTCGAAATCAGGTCGATGTTGATGCCCGCATCAAAGAGCGCCCGGAACATGCGCGAGGCGTAGCCCGGCGCCGTTTGGATGCCAACCCCGACAATGCTCACCTTGCCCAGGCCCGCGTTCGCAACGAATCCCGCTGCACCAATGGCCTCGCAGAGTGCTGGCATCAATGCCTGCGCCTTGCCCAGGTCCCTTTCCGAAAGCGTGAACGTGAGGTCCGTCAGGTTGTTCTCGCTCGCGTTCTGCAC
>CAZDZP010000132.1:0-7333 GCA_964509855.1 uncultured Anaerolineaceae bacterium
TGGCTCACGGAAGGAGCGGGGAGAGTGTAGCGCGGGCTGGGTGGCGCGACAACGCGCAACTATGGGCAGGTTATCGCCGGGCCGCCCCTCATGGTTTGCTGATTCCCGCCGGCGTCCGAAGCGGTGTAGTCGTAGAAGTTCGCGGAGGAATACGGGATGGTGGCCCCCCAATTCCCGGACTGCGCTGTTCCGGAGTTTCGCTGCAAAGCCCAGACGTTCGTTCCATCCGTCACGGTGACCGACGTGACGCCCACGTTGTCGGTAGCATCGACTGACACCTGGACCAGTCCGACCGAGGAAAAGACCAGGCACGCCTGCGGACCACGCAGCGTTGGCGCCTGCGTATCAGGCACCGGCGTGGGTGTTGGGGTGTTCGTCGGCGTCGGCGTCGGCGGGCCATCCACAGTGACAGTGACCTGCGTGGCCGCGCCCTGGGTGACCACCAACACAGTGGCCGTGTCGCCGCCGGCCGGGACGAGCGCGCGGACGATGGTGATGTCGACTACCCGCGAACCGCTCGGGGCGAGCGTCGCGGTGGTGGGAGCGACGCTCAGCCATGGGTGGCCACCCTGGTTGGTGACAATGACATCGGCGGAGCAGTTCCCCAGGTTGAGCAGCGTGAACTGCGCGGAGGTGCGGCTCCCGGCGTTCACATTGGGGACGTTGGAGCCGAGCGCCGGGATGCAGGCGACGGTGGTCGGCGTTGGTACCGGCGTGTTCGTCGGACGGGGGGTGTTGGTGGCAGTCGGCACGGGCGTGTTGGAAGGGCGCGGCGAAGGCGTCGCCGTAGCGGTCGGCGGCGTAACGACCGAACCGGGCTGCGTTGGCGCAGCGGCAGCGGCGGTCGGCGGTGGCGTAGGTGTTTCCGTGGAATCGCCGGGCGCAGCCACTTCCGGCGTTTCGGTGCCCGTCGGCGTCTCCGATGCCGTTTCCGTTGGGGTAGGTGTTGGCGTGCCAGCCGCCGGCACTTCGACCGAGACGGTCGCCGTGGGTGTTTCGGTGGGCGGCACCACAATCGGGGCCGCAGGAAGCTCGCCGCCACCGCCGCCGTTGTTGAGCGCGAAGGGGCTGGCCGGTACGAACAGCAGCACGCCCAGCACAGCGGCAAGGCTGCCCGCGCCAATGGCGATGTTCCGGAGGCGCGCACCAAACTTGCCGCCGCCATCACGGTCGTCGTCACCGGTCCCGACATAGCCCGCGCCGCCACCCGCACCGCCGGCCGCGCCGCCGGCCGCGCCGCCGAATCCCGCAGCGGACCCGCCATCGCCGGCGAGCCCGGTACCGGTTCCCGGTGGAAGCGGCCACTGCCGCATGACTTCGCCAAGGATGCCTTCGCGCAGGCCGGCCGGGGCGGTGACCGGGACAAGCGCGCCAAAGACGGCGAGCGGCGAAACGAGCTTCTTCTTGCGTTCGGTGCATTGGTCGCACTGCGCCACGTGCTTTTCGACCAGTTTGCGAACTTCGGGCGTCATCGACCCGATGCCGGCGCGGTCAAGCGCCGTATCGAGCGTGGTGCAGTACTTCCGTCCGTCGTTCAGCATGATGTAGGCCCCGATAGATTCTTCGACGGCCTTTTTGAGGCGGTTGAGCATGACGTAGCCATTGTTCTTCGTCACGCCCATTACCTCGGCAATTTCGGCGCTCTCCAGCCCCTGGCGCAGGTGCAGGTCGAGCAGCGTCAATTGCTTCGCATCCAGCCCCTGCGCCGCTTCCCAAACAAGGGATGCGAGCGCGGAGGCTTCCGCCGCCTCTTCCGGGCTTCCGAAGCGGTCGGTATCGACCACGTCGAAGGTCACCTCTTCGCCATCTTCGCCCTCTACTGCGAGGGGACGAATGCGCGAAGCCCGCTCCAGGCGGTTGAGTGTTGTGTTGCGGGCGATGGTGTAGATCCAGCTTTTGAAGCTGGCGCCCGCTTGCAGGCCCGGCAGGGAGTTCATCGCTTTGATGAACGTGTCCTGCGCGAGATCCGCGGCTTCATCGCGGTTGCGCGTCATGCGCAGGATGAAGTCGTAGATAGGGTCGAAGTAGCGCGTGTACAGATCGGCAAACGCCTGCTGGTCGCCCGCCTTTGCGGCCTCGACCAGGTCAACGTCCGTCAGACTTTGCACGAGCTCTTGACTCATGTCCTGCAGCCTCCTGGAGCCGGGCAGTGCCCGGAAAAGCGGGAGGGTGGGGCCGTCGTCCCATCCTTCCCACTGGTTAGACAGGCGAGCCCCGGGTTTCTTACACGCTTTCGCGAAGAGTATACGAACGGGCGCAACGCCGGGACGACTACCACCCGGGAAAGCGAAAAGCCCGCGCAAAGGCGGGCAAATTCGCTTGAGCCGGTGGTTAGGCTCTTAACGGAAGACGATTTGCATGGTGACGCCCACTTCGCGCACCGGGTTGGGGTTCACCAACTCCGGGGGCCCGGGCATTTCATCGCCGAAGACGCCAACGTCGGCAGGCTTGTCGGGGTCATCGCCGTCCGCATCGGAACCGCCGCCCTTGCCGGCCTGGTTCTTCAGCCACGACTGGATAGAGCCGCCCGTGCCATCGAAGCCACCACCGCCGGAGCCGCCGCCGTTGCCATCGTGCTCGAATCCGTTGGCGAAGTCGGCCGGGTTCCAGACGGGGTCAAGCCCCTGGCCCGATGCGGTGAGTTCCTTCCCCAGGATGGTCTTGCCGAAGGGAGTTTCCATGACCAGCTTTCCGCCGAGCTGCTTCAACAGTTGCTGCCTCATGGAGCTGTCTCCCTTGTCGCCGGACGACGGATCGTCGGGATTCGGGTTCCCCGGGTTGTAGTAGATGTAGTAGACCGTGGAGCTCCCGTCGGGGCTCGTGATACCCCACCAAACGGATTCGCCATCCGGGCCAAGGTACCAGCCCACCCCTGTGTCGGCGTTGAACATGACGAGCGTCATGCCGGAACCGTCTCCAGTGTTGTCGGCCGAAGCCGAGTCGATGCCGAGACCAACGGTGGCCGCGAGCGCGACCGCTCCGAGGGTGGTGGCGAGTGCCGTCTTGCGAATCCTTGCTGCGAAGTTCATCTCTCTCTCCCCTTTGTGCGTGTGCTGGGGATAAGACCGGCGAGCGAGACGTTTCTTACACAGGGCCGAGAATTTTTTCCGCCGGCGACCTTCTTGTGCGTTCCTGGGCATGGCGGGAGCCCCCGCAACCGCGGGATCCTGGGAAGCGAAACGCCCGCGCAAAGGCGGGCGATTCGCGATGCATGAAAACTGTGGCCGAAGAGTTAGCCGGTGCGGTCGAGGCGTTCGCCTGCGCGCAAGAGCATGCGGGCGAGTACCGGCCATTGGCGTTCGAGCCGTTCTTCGAGCTCGTCGGCTTGCCGGGTGCTGCCCACCGCGAGAATCGCCCACGGGCCAAGTACCCAACTACGGACGAGTCCATTCTCACCAGCCGGACCATGGCGCCAAACGCAGATGCCGGCGTCGCGGTCTTCGTAGACCAGCGCTTCGGCGGGGCCGATGGTGTCCTGCGAAGGCCGGAATGAAAGCACGCCACCAAGAGAGGCGACACGGGATGCGGCAATGGCAATCGCAGCTTGTGACATTTCTGTTGGGTTCATCGTGTTTCCTACCTGGACAATCGGCACTTTCCTGCCGGTGCCGTAGTCCCGGATGGTCTGATGCGTGCCAAAACTCGTGTTTTTCGTCATCGCTCGCCTTCCCAATAATTCATACCGTCTGAGTGGTTGGACCCGCGAGACGGGAAAACCCTTACATCGTTAAGAAACTGCAATGAGGCACGCCGCCGCCAGGGCGAGCGAGCGGGGCCCCGTGGCGGCGCGCGGTCCGCAACGGACAGGCTCACCGGATGGCCGGCAGTGTGTCTCTTTTGGCTTCCCCAAGGGCTTTGGAGATTCTCCATGTCTTACCCCCATCACACGTTTGTGGGGTTAAGACCGGTGAACGGTCGCTTTCTTACAGAGCCCCGGGGCATTTCGACGGGCACTATGTGAGCGCGTTCTTGAGGGCTTGTTCAACTCCTGCGCACGGCAGGAGGCGCGCGGCGGCGTGAACCGAGGTCTCTAACGAAGAGCAGCACAAGCAGGAATCCGAAAAGGAAGCCTCCTATGTGCGCGAACCAGGCGACGCCCGCATCCGGCGTTCCGGCACTGCCCAGCGTGGCGTAGCCCGCAAAGAGGTTCTGCAAAAACCAGAGGCCGATCATGATGACCGCCGGCACAGGAAGCGGGATGAAGAAGAACAGCGGGAAGATGGCAAAGACCGTGGCCCCGGGGAACCACACGATGTAGGCGCCCAGCACCCCGGCCACGGCGCCGCTCGCGCCCACCACAGGGATGAGGTTGCCAGGATCGACCGCTCCCTGGATGAGCGAGGCCACGGCGCCCGCGAACAGGTAGAAGACCGCATAGAGCGCGTGGCCAAAGCGATCCTCCACGTTGTCGCCGAAAACCCAGAGGAAGAGCATGTTGCCGCCGATGTGCAGCCAGCCCGCATGCAGGAACATTGCGGTGATCAGCGTGAACAGGACGTCCCAGTTGCGAGACTCGCCCACGGTGGACTGGCCCTGCAGGTTGTCGAACCACTCGCGCGGTTGGAACGACCAGCGGCAGTAGAAGTAGTCCACCTCGGTCGGCCTGGATTCGAAGCCGTAGCAGACGGTGTCGCGCTGGGTGTTGAAGTCGTCGATGCGTTCCTGCTGCACGAGCGACGGCTGTGCGGAGAGCGTCAGTACGTAGAGGAATACGGCGATGTTGACGAGGATGATGGTGTAGTTCACCCACGGGGTGCGGCGAGAACGAGTCGAGTCTCCGATGGGGATCACGATCTGGAGTTTGCCATGCCACGAACGAACAGGGGCGCTGACGCGGATTACCCAGCGCAACGTAAGAACCGTAAACGGCGTCGGGAGCAGGTGTAATTTCTCCGCAAAAGCCGCCCGAGTAGGGTGTTTCCCTGCTTCCATGGTAGCCACGCCTGCGGCCACCTTGTGTCCAGGCCATGGGCTGCCCCCCGCCCAAACCTTGGCCAAACAGAGACCACCATGGCATTCCGAAGATTCACTGCTGTCGCTATTGCCATGTTCGCTGTTGCCATTGTCACGGCATTGCCGGGCGCACCCTTCGGTTCCACGCCGACCGCGCTGGCGCTCACGAACTGCAGTACTTCCAGCGCCGGGCTGGATGCGGCCGAACTGGAAATGCTGGAGCTTCATAACGCTGTTCGACGCGCCAACGGCCTTTCCGAACTCGTGCTTTCGCCCACCCTCAGCCGGGTTGCTGCCTGGAAGTCCGAAGATAGCAGCGCTTCCGGTCCAACGTTCAGCCATACGGACTCCCTGGGCCGCAGCATCGACAAGCGCGCCGCCGACTGCGGCTGGGGTGATCGCGCCGCGGAGAACATCGCTCACGGCTATGCCTCCGCACAGGCCACCTTCGATGCCTGGATGGCCAGCCCGGGGCACCGCCAGAACATCCTGATGTCGTACTACGTTTCGATTGGCATTGGCCGTTCAGGCAACAACTGGACCACGAACTTCGCCATCGTGGCGGAGTCGGCAGCGCCTGTGGCGGCATCGTCCGCGCCCGTGGCAACGCCTGTGCCGCAAGCGGCTCCGCCCCCGGCTGCGAGGCAGCAGGCAGCACCGCCGCCGCCGCCAGCACCGAAACCCCCGCGCCTTCAGCTCGCGACTGGCACGAACCGCATCATCTACAACGGCCCGGCAGGTTGGACAGAAGACGTGCTGGCACGCCTCGGAGACACTGTGGAGTTCGTCTACAGCTATGACACTTCACGAGGGGTGTGGCTGCGCTACCACCCCGGGGCCGAAAGCTACGTGAACTCGCTCGCGTGGCTCGAACCGGGCCGGGAAATCCTGGTGAGCGTGAGCGGATCAACCGAGTGGCTCTACTAGAAACAGGCATGGTTTTCGCTAAGCGATCGCTTCGATACCTTCTTTCGGCACCGCGGGGTGCGCTGGAGAGCGTATGAAGTTCGGAACTATGAGCCGGGTTCTTGCCCTTGGAGCAGTCGTGTTGGCAATGGCTGGCACCATTCTTCACATGCAAAGCCCGGACGCCCTGGCGCTCACCAACTGCAGCACTTCGACGATGGCGATTGATGGGGCTGAGCAGCAGATAGCCAACGCAATCAACCAGCAGCGCGCGGACCATGGCCTCCCCGCCTTGAAAGTTTCGTCGAACCTCAGCCGTGCCGCCGCTTGGAAGTCGGAAGACCAGGCGGCACAAGGGGGATTAAGTCATACCGATTCAGCGGGCCGGTCCCCGTTCCAGCGCGCGGTCGATTGCGGCTACGCGTCCGCCAATGTTTCCGAAATAGTGGCAGCCGGGTTCGGGCCATCTGCTGTGGTACCAGCGTGGATGGGTTCGCCCGGGCACCGCTCAGCCATCCTCACTCCGAACGCAAAGGTCATGGGCGTAGGCGTGGCTGGTGGCCATTCGACCGTGAAGTTCGGGTTCGTTGATGACTCGGGCGAACCTGTGGTGGAAGTCCCCACCGCTTCTCCTACTTTCGCACCGGCGCCGACAGCTATCCCAACCCAGGCTCCGCAGGTCGCGGGCGTGGTGCGCGGCGTTAGCTCGGGGGTAAACCTCGTGGCCTACGAGGGCTTCCCGGTAACCCCGGCCGAAGCATTTAGGTCACTGGGAACGTCGCTGCAATGGGTCTACGCGTGGGATCCTGTGGGGCAAGCCTGGCTGCGCTACGCGCCTGGGGCGCCTGACTACGTGAACACACTGCGCTTCGTGGTTCCCGGTACGGCGTACTACATCTCGCTGACTGGTGCTGCCACCTGGAGTTACTAGGCTGAGATGCGCCGCCATCCGTGCCGGACTCGGATTCAGAAGACGGCCCGGACGAAACCGAACGCCGCTCATAGCTCGTTGAGCAACCACAGACGCTCCATATGAATTATGTATTTCCGAACGCCCCCGTTGCGCCCAGAATCGGGAAATTCCCCAACGTTTCCTTCACACTACGCGACTAGTATGGTTCCCTTATCGGGTAGCTGAGGCGGAAAACTGCAGTTACTGGTTCAGGGGGCGCCCTTTGAGCGCATCAGACCGAAAGTCCGCGGGAGTTCTTTACCCGCAACACGCTGGACTTCATGCGAGCGTTGCCTTGCAGCGCGACGTAGCTGAGCGCATAAGCGACCTCGTCGCGAGCTATCTCGTCTCCACTCCACGCGCGGATTTTTCGCTTCTGGCGCGAAACCTGGCCTCCACCTGCGAAGCCGACTACTGCGCGCTGGGCATCCGCAGCACCGGCGGCTTCACGATTACCGAACAGTGGAGACGGCAAGGCGCCGATGTCCCGGCAGACAGCCGTGTGCGAACCCAGCCTGGCTC
>CAZDZP010000133.1:0-7329 GCA_964509855.1 uncultured Anaerolineaceae bacterium
TTGCTGTCGCTGCTCTTCAGCCAGGAGGCGCGCCGTCACGTCCACGGCGACTCCGATGTATCCGCTGATTGTGCCTTCGGAATCCAAGACGGGTGCATGGTGCGCTTCGAAGGCGACGTCACCAAACCAGATGGTGTCGGTGAAGGCTTCACCGCTCAGCGCTCGCCTGGTGTTCGCGGCGAAGCGGCCCTCGTAGTGCGGAAGCCCCAGCAGGTTTGTCCCGATGATTCGCTCTCGGTCGATGCCAGCACGTTCGAGGCCAGCGCCTTCCATCAGCGTCATGGTGCCTTCGGCGTTGACGGCGAAGAGGAGGATTGGGGCGTTGGTGGCGACGGCGCGGAGCCGTTCCTCTGCTTCCTGGCGGGCGAGCTGAGCCTGGCGCTGCTCTGTAACATCGACAGCGACACCGACGACCACGGCGCCACCTTCCACCATCTCTGTGGGACGTGCGCTGTGCACCTGGAAGAACCGGCCGTTGAGCGCGACATCAAAGGTCTCGTGTACCCCGTCGAAGGCATCGACAAAGCCCTGCAACACGGACTCGTCAATGTTGAAGATTTCGGAGGCTTTCTTGCCGATGATGTCGTCCACGTTGATGCCGGCGAGTTCGACGGCCTTGCCTTCCATGAGCATCAGACGGCCTTTGGCGTTGATTGCGAAGAGCGCGACGGGGGCGCTTGCGGCGATGTCATGTACGAGGGCTTCGGCCTGGCGGCGGGCGCGTTCGGCGCGGATGCGTTCGGAAACGTCGACGGCGACACCAACCGAGCCGGTCACCCGTCCAGTGATGTCACGCAGCGGCGAATGGTGTACTTCGAAGTCGATGCCGGTGATCTGCGTTTCGTAGGAGACTGCGTCACCGGCGAGCGCGCGCCGCAGATTGCGCTGCAAACCTTCGTCATCGGCAGGCAGCACGTCCCAAACGCTGGCGCCTACCAGCGTCATGCCCGGTGTCATTACCTTCGCAAGCGCCGTGCCTTCGGCGAGGAGATATGTGCCCGCGGCGTCAAGAGCGAAGAGGATCACCGGCGCGTTGGACGCGATGGTCTGGATCATGGCTTCGGCTTCGCGACGGGCCTGTTCAGCGAGGACACGGTCGGTCACGTCGAGGGCGACCGCGACCACGCCTTCACCGTCGCCCAGCGGGCTGAAGGAGGAGTCGAACACGCGTCCGCGGAGGTGCGTTTGGACGGTGGTAACGTCGCCGGCAAGAGCGCGGCGGACCTGCTGAGCCGTATAGGCATCGAGTTCGGTCACATCTTCGATGCGACGGCCGATGAGCCCGGCGGCGTTGATACCGAGTGCCTGCCAGGCCGTGCCTAGCGCGAGCGTGCAGGTGCCTTCGGCGTCCCACGCGGTGAGCATAATGGGGGCGTTTTCGGTGACGCTGCGCAGTTGTGCTTCGGCTTCCAGCAATCGGCGGGTGGCAGCCTTTTGCTCGCTGATGTCGCGGCTGATTTCGGCGATAGCGACGACTTCGCCGTTGAGGCCGAACACCGGGAAGGCGGAGGCGGATACATCAAGCCGGCGGCCATCGCGGGTGAGGCGCACGGACTCGCGTGGCGGCGGTGTCTCGCCTTTCCGGCTGCGCTTCCAGATAGCAAGCGAGGCTGCGAGATCGTCTTCGGGGATGCCGAACTGCGGCGACTTCCCCACGACCTCTTCAGCTTCGTAGCCGAACATTGCGGTGGCGGCGGCATTCCAGCTAATGACGTGGCCCTCAAGGTCCGTCGCGATGATGGCATCGTCCGAGGACTCAACGAGAGCTGCGAGCATGGCGCGCTCAGCTTCGCTGCGAATGCGGTCGCGAATGTCGCGCGCGATAGAGGCGTAGCCCGTGACGACGCCGGTGCCATCGCGAATGGCGAACGATGAGAGCGAGACGTCGATGCGTTCACCGCTTTTGTGAAGACGCACTGTGTCGTGCGCGGGGAAGTTTTCACCCCTCAGCAGTTTGCCCCAACCGTCCCAGGCCTCGGCAGCCTTGTCGGGCGGTGTGAGGCGAACCGGCACTTCGCCTACAAGTTCCCGTGGCTCGTAGCCGAAGAGTTCGCACGCGCCCCGGTTGATGGAAGTGACGCAGCCCTCGAGGTCGAAGGTGATCATCGCGTCTTCGGAGGATTCCACGACGAGCGCTAGCCGGGCGATCTCGCTCTGCGCGGCCTTGAGTTCCCGGGTGTCGCGGTGGATGGCGGCGGCGCCAACGATGACACCGTCGCGGTTGCGGACCGGGAAGGCGGAAACCAGCAGTTCGATTTCCTCGCCGCTACGGGTGAGGCGAAGGATTTCTTCGGGCGGCGGGGTATGGCCCTGCTTGATGGCCTCCCACTTTCGCAGGCAGTCCTCGGCTGTGGACGGGGCAAGAATGAATGACCATTCCTTGCCAACAACTTCGCTTGGGCTCCACCCGAAGAGCCGCTCCGCGGCCGCGTTCCAGTTTTCAACAATGCCTTCGAGATCGACCGTGAAGATCGCGTCTGCCGTGGAGTCAACCACGGCGGCCAACAGGGAAATCGCCTTTTCGCGGCTGCGCCGTGCCGTGACGTCTCGCGCCAGGACGAGCACGCACATTTTGCCATCCAGTTCGACGAGGCTGATCGTGACATCGCTATTGCGCCGCTCGCCGCCTTTGCGCGTGAAGTCGACTTCGACGCTGGTAGTGGTCCGGTCACGCAGCAATTCTCCGATGATCGTTGCGGCGACTTCGGAATCCGGGGCGAGGGGAATGTCGTTCCATGTCTTGCCTACCACTTCGTCGCGGGTGTAGCCGCTGAAGTCGTAGAAGCGGTCGTTGACGTCCAGGTAGCGCTGGTCTTCCAGTCGAACGATGGCGACGGCTTCCGGGGCGGCCGCGAAGATGGCACGGAAGCGCTCTTCGCTTTCGCGGAGGGCGTTTTCGGCTTTGCGGCGTTCGGTGACATCGCGGGCGAGCGTGACGAACACGGCACGGTCGCCTTCGACGGAGCGGCGGACTGTCGCCTCGATTGTGTACTCGGTGCCGTCCTTGCGGCGCAGCGTGCAGTCGAGGTCAACGACGTCCGCTGTTCCGTACGCCAGGGGGCGCATTTTGTCATCGAGTTCTTGACGCGTCAGGCTGACGATGATGTTGTCCGGCTGGAGCGTTGCGAATTCTTCGGCGGTGTAGCCGAGGTTGGCGATAGCCGCGCCGTTGACCTGTACGTAGTGACGCGTCGCCTGGTCGACGACGAGCACTTCATCGGATGAACGGTCCAGGATCTGGCCGAGGCGGGTGAGCATTGCCTGGCGATCGCGCTCTTCGGTGACGTCGCGGGCGTTCAGGACAACTCGAGTCACGCCCGGCGTGTCGCTGGGGACGCTGTTCACGCGGAGCACGATCTGGCGCTTGAGGCCGTAGCCTTCATAGTCCCAGTCGAAGGAATGTGAGCCGCCCACACCTTCAGCCTTGGCGATTGCGTCTCGAAGCCGCTCGCGGAAAGTTTTGCTGAAGACCTCTTCGAGCCTGCGCCCGAGGACTGCGGAGGCGTCGCGACCCGTGTCTTCAAGGTAGGCGGGGTTGATGTAGCCCGCCCGGTAGTCGTCGCCTTCGGCACGATCCAGCACCCAGACCCAGTCGGGGCTGCCTTCGACGAGCCAGCGGTAGCGGTCTTCGCTGTCGCGCAGGGCCTGTTCGGAACGCCAGCGGCTGACGGCGAGCGCGGTGGTGGTGGCTACGGTTTCCACAGTGCGGATAAGCTCGTCGGAGAGGTCCGCGGGCTCGTTCCAGTAGAGGGAGACGACGCCGATTTCTTCACCGGTTTCGCCGACGACGAGGGGGACAACAAGGCAGGCGCCGATGCCTTCCTCCTGGAGGAGTGGACGCATGCGGTCGCCTGCCGGGAGCGCCGATACATCGGGCATGCGGCGAACGATGAGCGCGCCGGGGTTCAGGCGGCCGAGCGAGAGCACGGCTTCGCGATAGTTTTCGGAGAGGCCCTCGCTGGCGGTGAAGGAGAGGTTGCCATCGCTGCCGAGGAATCGCACCGCGGCGATGGACGTTTGCCCGATTGCCTTGAGCGCCTCGAGCGCTTCCCCGCAGGCCTCTTCGATGCTGTGTGCATGCTGAAGGCCGGCCGCGAGCCGATAGAGCGTTTGCTGTTCGACCGCCCGCTTCTGCAGCTCGCGTTCAGCGACGCGGTAGCGCGTCACGTCACGCGACTGGCCGATGATGCGAACGATTTCGCCTGCGGGGTCCGCGACGGGGATGAGCTGCGATTCGAAAATGCGGAGCCTCCCGTCCGCCACGAATTCCATTTCGTAGGAGACCGGCTTCCCGGTCGCCAGGGCCCGCTGGTAGTAGACGTTGCGTTCTGCGGCACGGGGTATGCCTTCTTCACCGAGCCGCTTCCCGAGCACCTTGCTGCCGGTGCCACCTGCAGCGCCGCGAGCGAATTCGGGATTCACGTAGCTGTAGCGGAAATCGCCTTCCTGGTCTCGATCCAGGATCCAGAAGCCTGTGCGCGACCGTTCGACGATGGCGCGGTAGTTTGCTTCCGATTGGATGGCCGCCTGTTCGGCCCTGTGCAGCTGGGTAGCATCGCGGATGAAAACGACGACTTCGTCTTCGGCGCTGGCGATGGTTCGGCTTTCGAAGTAGCGGTCTTCGCCGCGTAGTACGACGTGGAACTCGTCGGTGACCGGCTGCCGGGTTTCCAGCGCCTGCCGAATGGTTTGCATTCGCCGGTCGATGTATGAGGGGTCATCGATGTCGCGGAAGCTCTTGCCGATGACATCCTGTGGGTTCCGGGCAATGCGGGCTTCAACGCCGGCGTGGTAGTCAACGATGGTGCCGTCCGCCCGGGCACGAAAGACGAAGTCCGGGAAGGCTGCGACCAGGGCGCGATTGCGCGTCTCTGATTCGGCGAGCGCTTTCTCCATGGTGTAGCGGTCGGTGATATCGCGAACGAAGACCACGATTTCGTCTTCGCCAGCGGCGACGATGCGGCGTTCGAAGAAGCGTTGTTCGCCGTTGAGTTCACTTTCGTACTCGGTACGCACGAGTTCGCCCGTGTCGAAGGCGCGCTCCATTTCCTTGCGGGCGTTCGCGTAGTTGGTTGGCTCCATGAACAGTCGAATGTCCTTGCCGATTGCCTGTTCCGGGGGCAGCCAGCCTTCGGCGCCGATCGGCGGGCGATAGTCGAGAAGTGTCCCTTCGGCGTTCACGCGAAGGACGAAGTCGGGGAAGGCCTGGAGGAGCGCCTGGTGACGCGCTTCGGATTCGCGCAGGGCCAGTTCAGCACGGCGCCGTTGGGAGATGTCATGCGCGAGGCCCTGGGCGCCCGCCACCTTGCCATCTTCATAGAAGACGCGACTGGATATCTCAACGGGAATGCGCGTGCCGTCCTTGTGGATGAGGTCCAGTTCGTAGCGCGTGGAGAGGTCGTCGCCTTCCATCTTGGCGGCCATCATTGCTGTGGAAAGCTCGCGGTGTTCGGGTGCGACGATTTCAAGCACGTGTTTGGCGAGCGATTCCTCCCGCGTGTAACCGAGCATCTCTAGCCCAACGTCGTTGACGTCGATGATGCGGCCGTCTAGATCGTGCCGATAGACGATATCGGTGATGTTTTCGAGGAGATCGCGGAAGCGTTCTTCACTTCGTTGTAGCGCTTCGGTGCTGAGTTCGCGTTCGATGGCATGGCCGATGGCGGTGGCGGCGACTTCGACAGCGGCGAGTTCGCCGATGCTCCAGCGGCGTTCGGTGCGGCAGTCGTCGAAGCCGATGAAGCCCCAGAGTTCGCTGGAAACGCGGACGGGGAAGACGGCAATGGAGAGGATTCGCTGCTCCTCCATGATCACGCGCTCTTCGTCGGGCAGCTCGCGGATGATGCCCTGGATGGAGCTAAGCTCGCCGAACATGCGGCGCCAGCGCACAAGGCCCATTTCGCTGTAAAGCATGTTCTGCAGCTGGGGATTGTCGATCTCCGCGAGATCCGGGGTGCGCGTCCATTCGTGGAGTTGGCTGGCGGCGGGCTCGCCCGTTTGCGGGTGGGGGTGGTCTTTGAAGTAGTAGGCGCGATCGACATCGATAACCTGCCCGAGCGACGCGAGCACTTGCGGCAGCGCCTGGTCGACGGGCGCCTGGAGCAGTTCGGCGGAAACGCGGGCGACTTCGCCGAGGAGCTGGTGTTCGGGCGGCAGGCGGCGTTCGCCGGTGCAAGCAGCGAGATCTTCGGCCACGGCGATGCGACGCTGAAGCAGTTCGGCGGGCACCTCGACGTGTACGTAGTCGTCGGCACCGGCGTCCACGAAACCGACGGCCTCGTCGTGACTTGAGCTCACCGCGAGGATGATGCAGTCGTTGCCACCGGGCGTCGCCCGGACCGCTCGAATAAAGGTAGGGGCGATTGCGCCGCCAACGAGCACAATGGGGAAGGTGGTGGAGCCGAAGGCTTTGAGGGCGGGGTCTGCTTCGCTGAATGCAGCGACGCTGTGGCCGCGAGCATGGAGCGCCTCGCCCAGTCGATTGAGCGTGTCGATCTGCGGGTGGAGCACGAGTGCTTTCACCGTTGAGGCACCACCGGGGGACGAAGGGAGTTGCCCAACCCTTCGTAGATTCGCTATCCAGTGTAGTAGGTATTGAACTTCAGGGACGTTGGGACTTTCCCGCGATCTGGGTGCGGGAAGCCACGTATCGGGAAGTGGGGGTGTGCGAGAGCCGGGTTGGTCCGACCCGGCTCTCGCACGGCGAGGGAGAAGCCTCACGTACTAAGACACAGGAACCCCAGCTTTCCTTACAGCGGCGAGGAAATCTTTACCTTTGAGCCAGCGGGGCGCGTTGTGGCGCCCGGCGGAGAAGGACATACTTGCCCCAATTCCGAACCAATAGGAGCACTGCCGTGGAAACCATGAGCCTGGACATCATCGAGACGGATACTCCCGTCACACTGGATACGTTGCGCGCGATTGGCGCCGCGTTCGCCAACCGTAACGTTGACGCCATCGTCGATTCGTTTGCAGACGACGGCGAGTTCCGCAACGCCAAGGGCCCCGACTCCTGGGGTAAGTCCTACAAGGGGAAGGACGAGATCCGCGCGTTCTTCACATCGCTGTTCGCGGGCAGCGCGGACATTAAGTGGCGTCACACTGCGGAGTACGTGGTCGGCAACCGCGCCATCAGCGAGTGGCATCGCACGGCCACGCTCGCTGATGGGGAAAAGCAGGATTGGTTGGGCTGCGACATCTACACGTTCCGCGACCAGAAGATCCTTCGGAAGGACACGTACATCAAGTGCGTGGGGTAAGCCCCCGGGGCTAGTTGTAGTTCCCACGAGGGTTGTAGACAGGAAATAGCCACCAGTTCAGGCAAGTAGT
>CAZDZP010000134.1:0-7280 GCA_964509855.1 uncultured Anaerolineaceae bacterium
GTTTCGAGGGAGATCCGGTTCTACCGGCAGACCATGACTCGAGGCCAGGGCTTCGAAGCGATGGCGCCCCGATGTTATGCCGCAGAGTCGGACAGGGCTTCGGGTGATTTCGTTCTCCTCCTGGAGGATCTCTCCGACTGGTTCGTCGGCAACGTATTGGGGTCTTCACCAAATCAGGTAGCAAATCTGCTCGCAGCAGCGGCCAGGTTTCACGCTCAATATTGGAACGATGCTGAACTTGATTCCGCACGGT
This sequence comes from uncultured Anaerolineaceae bacterium, assembly GCA_964509855.1. Lineage (GTDB taxonomy): Bacteria > Chloroflexota > Dehalococcoidia > Tepidiformales > Tepidiformaceae > CAZDZP01. The sequence goes on from CAZDZP010000134.1 coordinate 254, forward strand.
GGCTCGCCCGCGCGGATGAAGTTCGTGCAGGCGCGATTCAGGGACTGCTCGCGGCCAATCTACCTGCCTGTATCGAACGGTTCGGAAACCGGGTTGGCCCCCAGCTGCGTGCGGTCACGGAACTTGCAATCAGAAGCCCCCGGCTATTCGAACTGCAGGGCTCAGGTCCGCAGACATTGCTTCACGGTGATCTTCATGTTCAGAACGCGATGTTCAAGGGTCACGCGGTTCGCATCATCGATTGGCAAAGCTGCTTCCGGGGCAATCCCATAGTGGATGTCTCACGCCTCTTGGTAAGCAGCTTGAGTTCCGACGATCGCCAGGCAACGACTCTCGAATTTCTCGATCAGTACTGCCGAGCCCTCACTAGTGCCGGTGTCGCCGGGTACTCCGCGCAAGATGCGCTCCGGGACATGCCGATCGGCCTTTTGCACAGCGTGATGGTTTACATCGTATCGATGCCCAATGTGGACCTGGAGGCGCAACAGGAGCGAGAAACGGCGAGCGGAACCAGTCTCCTGGAAGCGACTTTTGACAGGTTGGAGTCTGCACTCGACGATTGCGATGCCCTCACCGTGCTCCGCGAACTTTAGCTAGCCGTGCCTAGAAAGCCTATGTGGGCGAATCAGCGCCCCTTGAACCGCGGCTCGCGCTTTTCGGTGAACGAGGTCACCCCTTCAATATGATCCTCCGTGCGCCAGAGCACGTCGCCGAGCGCCTGCTGGTATTCGCCGAGCGTGCGCCAGTCCATCTGGAAGCCCTTGTGCATCGCGCGCTTCACCGCCCGCTGCGCCAACGGCGGTCCCGCCGCGAGCTTCTTCGCCATCGCGCGTGCTTGGGGCAGCAGGTCGTCGGCTGGCAACACCTTCGAAACCAGCCCGATTTCCTTCGCCTCGGCCGCGTCGACAAGGTCGCCGGTCATCGTCAGTTCGAAGGCCTTCGAAAGCCCCACCAGCTGCCGCAGGATGAAGGTGCCTCCGACCGTCCCCAGCACGCCCCGGCGCACGAAGAACCACCCGAACTTCGCGTTTTCGCTGGCGAAACGGATGTCGCAGTACAGCGCGATGTCCATGCCGTAGCCCACCGCCGCACCGTTGACGGCCGCGATGGTCGGCTTTTCGAGCGCGAACAGGTCGTCGAGCGAGACTTCGCCTTCCTTGATGCGGCGAATCTGCCGCGTGTCCTGGTGATTGCCGCGGTTTTCCGCGAGGAAGATCGCCTGGAAGTCGTCGCCGGCGCAGAAGCCGCGGCCCGCGCCGGTGACGAGCAGGCAGCGGACGTCGTCGTCTTCGCGCGCCATGGCGATGGACTCGCGGATTTCGCCGGTGGTCTGCGGCCGCAGCGCGTTCATGCGCTCCGGCCGGTTGAGGGTGAGGGTGGCGACGCCGTCGCCGTCAACGTCGTAGAGGATGTCTTCGAATGCCATGGGCGAAAGCGTACAGGAGGGTGAGTGCCTGGTGCTAAGTGCCTGGTGCCTGGCGGGCGAGGTGGCGGGTGTCAGTAGCCGGGGCTGTCGCCATATTCGAGTTCCATGGCTCGGAAGAAGTCGGCGAGGGTGCGGCCGGGTTCGTCGACGAATTGGCTTTCCTGAACGCGCAGTTCGATGATGCGGTCGAGGCGGAAGTCGCGGAAGTCGTTGCGGAGTTCGCACCAGGCGGAGAGGGACCAGGTGGTGCCCCAGAAGAAGAGGCCGAGGGGGCGGATGTAACGCTCGGTTCGAGCGCCTTCGCGGTCGCCGTAGTCCATCCACACCAGGCGCCGGGAATCGATGGCGCCGCGGAGGTCCGCCAGGCGCGCCATGGTTTCGCCGGGGACGTGGAAGCCCGGGGCGTAGAGCGGCGTCTTTTCCATGCGCTCCTTGAGCCGCGGCGGGAGCGCTGCTTCGACGCGTTCGATGGCGTCCTGGGCGGCTTTCGCGAGGGCGGCATCGCCCCAGCTGGCGACAACGCGCGCGCCAAGCACCAGTGCTTCGATTTCGGTTTCGGTGAACATGAGCGGTGGGAGGTCGAAACCTTTCCGCAGGGTGTAGCCCACACCTGCTTCTCCGTCGATGGGGACGCCGGAGTTCACGAGATCGCGAATGTCGCGGTAGACCGTCCGTTCCGAGACTTCCAGTTCCCGGGCAATGCTGCCCGCCGTGACGACGGGCTTGCGCCGCAGAATCTGGATAACCTGGAACAGACGGTCGGCGCGGCGCATGGGCGCTAGAAGGCTCCTTCGGACATGAGTTCGGGGCGGTGCTGGATGACCTGGAAGTAGTTGCCATCGGGGTCTTCGAAGCAGGAGATGACGCCGCCCCAGAATTCGACGCCCTTGCTGCGGAGGAGGGGTACACCCGCGTCGACGAGCCGCTTTTCTTCGGCGTCGATATCGCTCACCCAGAAGTCGATGAGCCAGCGGTGGGGTTCGGTGGCCCTGCCGCGTACTTCGCTGTGGACGTCAGCGATAAGCGTGCCGGCCCCGGCATGGACGGCTCCCTCGCCGACGTCTTCGCGCTGGGGCAGTCCAACAATGTCGTGATAGAAACGGAAGAGTTTCTCCGGGTCTTCGCTGGTGAGGTTGAGCGTGCAGGATTGGATGCCGGGTTCGGCGCCGGCGTCAGGCTCGTGTTCGAAGAGCTGGAAGTAGTTCCCGTCGGGATCCTTGTAGGTCGAGATGGTGGCGCCCCAGTATTCGGTGCCGCGCCTGCGGATGCATTCCACACCGGCGGCATCGAGCCGGGCTTCGAAGGTGTCGAATCCGTTGACGGTGAAGTCCAGGAGATATCGGTGGGGTTCGGCGGCGGGGCCGCGCGTTTCGCTGTGACCATCGATGCCGATGATGACGCCGGCAGCGTTGAGGGAATGGGGCCCGAAGTCGGCCTCCTGGGGGATGCCGACGGTGTCGCGATAGAACTCGAAAAGGCGTTCGGGCTGTTCGCTGGTGATGTTGATGAAGAAGGTCTCGACGTTCACGTCATGACTCCAGGGGGAAGCTCGCCCGCGTGAGTCGGAGCGGCCCGGGAAGGGTTACACACCGGTACTGACAGCATTGTGTCAGGAAGTGCCGAGGGTTGGTGACGACTGCTGACAACGTGCCGTCAGGAGGGGTGAAGCGACTGGAAGGCGGAGCGCGAGGATTGAGCAGTTCGGGCTGAAAAATGTTCGATATATGGAGTCTATAGCTGCCAGTTGCGAAGCGTAGTACCGGGGGTTAGAGTGCGCGCGCGGGCGGCGCGGACTCTCATCTCACTTCATGCGCGCAGGCCGTGGAGGGCGAGCAATGGAAAGAGGAAAGAACTACTGGAAGCGGCCGGTTGGGCGGCGGCGCGTGCTGGCCGGGGCTGGCACCGGAGTGGTAGGCGCGGCGGCCTTTGGCCTGGTTGGGTGCGGGGGTGACGATGACGACGAAGCAACCCCAACATCCCCAAGTGGCGCGACCGCCACGTCGCCAGCGGGAACAACCCCCACCCAGGCTGCCACGAGCCCCACGTCGGCCCCAGCGGCGGCGCGAGGTGGCATCACGGTTACACAGTCGACGAACGTTTACGAGACGGTGGACCCGCACCGAACTGTGGCGAGCCCGGTTCTGCAGGTGCTCGGCGGCAGCCTCTCTAAGGTCCTGCGGTTCACGAACCCGAACGTTGGTGAGCTGACCGGCGACCTTGCGGAGACCTGGGAAACGCCGGACGCCGAGACGGTCATCCTCAACATTCGGCCGAATGTGAAATGGCATGCTCACGGACCCGGTGCTAACAACCCGGCGGCAGCCGGTGGTCGCGACCTGACGCCCGAAGACATCGTCTACAACATTGAGCGGCAGAAGTCCGGTCTGTTGGCGGATGGGTCGGAGTCATCGTTTGGCCGAAAGTCCTACTGGTCGAAGGTGGATTCGGCAACCATCGCCGGAGACGCGATTACGCTAAAGCTGACGTCGCCGGACTCGACTTTCATCCAGGGGCTCGCGAACGAGTTCAATCAGATCGTGCAACGCGAGTTGATGGAAGCGGTGGAAGGCCAGGCGACGGATATCAGCGCCGACAAGGTCATCGGCACGGGTCCCTTCATCCTTACGGAATGGGTCCCGGGCCGGACGATTTCTGCGCCGAGGAACCCGGATTACTTTCTTGCGGATTACCCACGGCTCGAAGGGCAACGCTGGGTGCAAAGCTTCGAAGACCCGACGGCATATCGCATCGCTTTCGAACAGAAGCAGGTCGATTCCTTCAGCGATCCCAACCCGCAGACGACGATTGCCATTTGGGAAGCGAACCAGGAACAGTCGAGTATTCGCTATTCCGGTGTGGCCAACACCGTTGCCATCTACCTGCCGCGAGCGCAGGCGCCATGGAACGACGACCGCCTCATCAAGGCGATACATCTCGCCGCAGACCGGCGGCAATTGATGCAGCAGTTGCACAATGGACTCGGGCGCGTGAGTGGACCGGTGTCGTGGCTCCAAGAAGCCTGGGCTATGCCGCAGGAGATGCTGGAGGATACGCCTGGCTATCGTGTCAGCAAAGAGCAGGACCTTACGGAGGCGAAAGCCCTCTGGGACGCGGCGGACGGCGCTGACATTGGCGATGTGACGTTCGTGGTTCCGGAAACCTGGGCCGCTCGGGCCGGCTGGGGCGCGAGCCCTGAGTTAATGGCGACAATGTTCAACAACGCATTCGACACCACGCAGTTTAGCGGCCGAACCAAGTCCTACGGCGAAATCATCCCGGCCTGGCAGTCCAAGAACTTCGACCCCTTCTTCGGTTGGATTCCGAACGTGGAAATTCCCGATGCGCGAGCCGACATGGTGAGTGCCTTCCTTTCCACGTCGCCGGCGAATTTCTGGAACGTAAACGAACCAGACGAGGTGGACGCGAAGCTCCAGGCAGCGTTGGAGATTCTCGATATCGATGAGGCGGTGGCGTTGCTACAGGAAGTACAGAACTTCGTGCTCGAGAACGGTCAGTTCGGAAGGATCATCATGTACAACTACATCGCGCCCTTCGTGCGCTGGAATTACTTCCGGGATACGGGGCCGAACGAAGACGAGGGTTGGAACTTCCTCGCATCGAGCCTTGCGCCGCTGGAGAACTGGATCGATACCGATGATCCAAGCCACGCGGGGCGCGCGACTCCGAGCATCACGGGGCTGTAGCACGCGGGACCGTCGTTCATCATCCAAGGCCGGAGCGGGGCAGGGGACGCACCTTGTTCGCTCCGGCCCCAAGACCGGGCGGATGCAGTGACTGATTACATTATTCGGCGGGTGTTGTTGAACATCCTTGTCCTGTGGCTGGTGGCCACGATGCTTTTCGGCGCGTTGCGTGTGTTGCCGGGCAACTACGCGGTGCAGCAGTTTGCGGGCGCAAACCTCGGCGCTATCAGCAGCGATACTATCCTGCAGGCTGAGCGTGAACTGGGGCTGGACAAGCCCATCCACCAGCAGTACCGCGAGTTCATGTGGGACGCCGTTCGGCTGGACCTGGGGGATTCATTTCGGACCAAGCGCAGCGTGTGGTCGGAAATTCGCACGGCATTGCCGTACAGCATCGAACTCGGGGTGCTCATTGTATTGGTAGGGTTCGCGGTTGCGCTGCCCGTTGGAATCATCAGCGCCGTAAAGCAGGACCAGTGGCCAGACTACCTACTACGCAGCCTGGCGATTGGTGCACTTGCCGCGCCCGTGTTCTGGACTGCATCCATTGGGGTCATCTTTGTGCTGTCGTTCAAGCTGTTCAAGATCGACGTTATCGGGCAGCCGCATTTGTGGGAGGACCCAATCGCGGCCCTTAAGTGGTACGTCATTCCAATGGTAACCGGGGGGTTGGCATCCACCGCCAACACGATGCGCGTGTTGCGATCGCAGATGCTGGAAGTGATGCGCGAGGACTATGTGCGGACGGCACGATCGAAGGGGCTTTCGGAGCGTGGGGTGATCTTGCGTCACGCATTGCGCAACGCGATGTTGCCCGTGCTCACCGTGATGGGCCTGACGATCGCCACAATTGTGGGGTCCCAGATTGTGCTCGAGCAGATGTTCAACATCCCGGGCCTTGGGCGGCTGTTGTTCCAATCGATCTTCTTGCGTGACTACCCGATGACGCAGGGCCTGGTATTGCTAACGACCTTCGTCATCGTTTTCACGAACCTTGTTGTCGACATCTTGTATGGGTTCCTGGACCCGAGGATTCGCCTGGCATGACCACTTCCACCGCTGAGCCATTGGATTTTGTCGATGAGTGGGCGCGTCCAACCGGTTGGAAGGCGTTCCGGCTGGCCTTCTTTCGATTCATGACCCGCAAGAAGCTCGGGGCGGGTGGGCTCATCATCGTCATCTTTTTCACGATCCTGGCGGTGGCCGCGCCAGTCATCAGCCCTTACGACCCCGAGTTCTCCTTTGACGGTCCGAACCCGGACTACAAGACCAATCCCACGATTTCTGAACTTGCGCAAAATCCCGACATCGGCTCTCCGCGCATCGTGGTGCGCAATACGCCGCCGGGCAGTGACCACTGGTTCGGTACGGATTCCGTGGGGAGGGACACCTTCTCACGGGTGATCTACGGTTCGCGGCTGTCGTTGATCGTGGGACTGGGAGCGTCGTTCATTGCGGTGCTCGCCGGGCTTGTGCTGGGACTTTCGTCCGGGTTCTACCGGGGCTGGCTGGACCTAACGCTTCAGCGTTTCGTCGACGCGCTGCAGGCGTTCCCGGCGCTGGTGCTGCTGCTGTTGCTCATCCAGATCGCTGAGCCTTCGGTGCGGAACACGGTGATCGCGATGGGCATCATCGGCGTGCCCGTGACGACGCGGTTGATTCGCTCGGCGGTGTTGGGCACGGTTTCGCGCGACTACATACTCGCAGCCCGGACGGTTGGTGCTTCGGACATGCGGATCATGGTTCGACACGTGGTGCCGAATGTGGCGGCCATTCTGCTCATTAGCTTCTCGATTGGCATCGGCGCTTACATCCTGTTCGAAGCGACGATTTCGTTCCTCGGCGTAGGGCCGCGTGGCGTGGTGTCATGGGGCAAGATGGTGCAGGAGGGACGTGC
>CAZDZP010000135.1:0-1962 GCA_964509855.1 uncultured Anaerolineaceae bacterium
GCGGGCGCGGCTTTGATGCGCCTCCGGAAGTGACCGAGGCCAAGGAAAAGAAGCGCTCGTTTTGGCCCTTTGGGCGCAAGGCCGCCTGATAGCGATCGTGGATGAACCGAAGGAAGAAACGCCTTCGCCGCCACAGCGCACGTGTCCGCGCTGCGGGACGAAGTTCCCGTTCGGGGAACTGTGCCCGACGTGCTATGGGTGGGAGAAGCCCGGCCCTAAAGGCCCTGGTTGAATTCCGCGAAGCCGAAGAAGTTGTTGATCTGGGTGAGCCGTCCGGTGAGAAGCAGCATGCCGAGCATGATGAGCATGATGGCGCTCACGACTTCGAATACCGGCATGTACTTTCGGACGCGTCGAATGCCCTTGCTCACGTCTTCAACCGCGAGGGCCGTGACGAGGAAGGGAATGCTGAAGCCGAGGGCATAGAAACCGAGCAGGTAGGCGCCCGTCCATGCGCTGGCCGATGTAGCCGCGAGCGTGAAGATGCCGCCAAGGATGGGGCCAACGCACGGCGTCCAACCGAGGGCGAAGGCACCGCCGATGAGTGTGGAACGGGTGTAGCTCACGGAGCGGGCGGCGCCGGGATTGAACTGGGCGGTGCGCTGGAAGAGTCCGAGAGCGGGGATGTAGCCCGCGAACTTGGCCCATGTGAGCCCCATGGCGACTGCGAGCACCAGGATGCGCTGAGTATCGCCCTGGATGGCGGCGAGTTCGACGACGACGATGAGCGCGATGACCATGCCCGCGAGCAGTGCCGCTGAGCGAAGCATGGAACGCTTGCCCATGTCCGGGATGATGAGGATGGCGAGCAAAATCATGAGCACGCCGGCGACCTGTTCGAGCGAACGGAGGTTGTCGACGAGTGCAAAGCCGATGAGGCCGCCGCTGACACCAAGCAGAATAAAGATGGTGCTCAGGCCACCGATGAAGGCGAGGGCATGGGAGAACGTTTTGCCGCGCGAGACGGACGGTCGCCCTTCGGCGTCGAAGCTGGCGCCGGCGAGGTTAGCGACATAAATGGGGACAATGGGAAGGACACAGGGAGAGACAAAGGAGAGCACGCCTGCGGAGAAGGCAACAGCCGGCCCCCCCGCTCCGTGGAGGCCGATGCTGGTCGCATCCAGGCCGAGAATGGCGAACACCGCGAGCGGGAGAACGATAAGCAGGGCGAAAGCGCCATACGCGACACGGCGCCCGAAACGAGCGTTGGGACCTGGGCCCCCGGAATGTGCGACTTCCATCGGCTTCTGCAACTCCTACCTTCACCAGTCTAGGGGTCACCGCCCCAGCGCAAAGGGGCCATTCGGTATGCCTGTCCGTACTCTTTCGGACGGGAAGCGTTACAGGCGTTGCGCGGGGCGCGATGTTCGCGATGATCGTCCGATGGAATGGCATGCTGGCAGGCTGCTCGTGGCATCGCCCGCGCTGACGGATCCGAACTTCGACCGCACGGTGATCTTTCTCGTGCGTCATAGCGACGACGGGGCGTTCGGCCTTGTGCTCAATCGCCCGGTGGACGCGATGACCATTGCGGAACAGCTCCCGGTTTGGTTGCCCTACGCCGCGGAACCGAGGGTGGTGTTTGCCGGCGGGCCGGTTGAGCGGCCAATTGCGTTTGGGCTGGCGCGCTATTCCCCCAACGCGGCGGGCAGCGAGGATGACATTGCGCCGGGCCTGCGGCTAGTGAACCTTCACGAGCCGCCCGAAAGCGCCGAACGCGGCCCCGAAGCGTTGCGCGTCTTCAGCGGCTACGCGGGCTGGTCACCGGGCCAGCTGGAAGGTGAGCTGGAGCAGTCGGCGTGGTTCGTGGTGGATGTTCGTGCCCGGGACTTGTTCGCAACGGAGCCGAAAACGCTCTGGCGGGACGTGCTGAAGCGCCAGCGTGGGGAGCTGGCGCTTTTCGCACATTTCCCAAGGGACCCGGCCGCCAACTAGCTTGCGCGGGGGAGCGGCATTTCGAGG
>CAZDZP010000135.1:1972-7265 GCA_964509855.1 uncultured Anaerolineaceae bacterium
GCGTCCGCGGGGCGAGCTGCTGGTAGAGGAAGAGGAGCAGCGTGCGGCGCCCTTTCTCGCTGAGGTTTTCGAAGGTGGCGGCGCAGCGGTAGCCACTCCAGACAGCGCGACACGAGGTCACACGGACATCCACATGCAGGAACGAGTTCAGGCCGGCAGATAGCCGGACGGTTGCGATGTCGCTGGGCCAGTTGGGGCGGGATGACTTCCAACCGAGGCCGAGGGCGGAAACATCGACCAGGCGGGCGACTTCGCGACCTTCGTCGGTGGAGACGAGGACCGGCTGATCGAGCGGGAAGCGGTAGACGGCGCGGCGATGCGGGCGGCGCCATACCCAGCGGAGAACGGCGACGACCATTCCTGCGTTAAAGATCGCCCATGCGAGCGTGATGGCAAGCGATGCGCCGGTGAGGTTTCGATTCCACTCGGTGAAGACGAGGGTGGAGACTGCCCAGGCGGCGGCCGCGATGCAGAGGCTGCCGGCAACGAGTTGCCAGCGGATGAGGCCGAGGTCGCGGAGGCGGCGGTCGGCGCCTTCGCCGTCTTTTTGAGTGACATTGAAGGTAAGCTTGCCCGGCCAAACGGCGGAACCGATTGCCCGCAGCATGATCCACATCTTGAGCAGGTGGAAGCGCTCGGATTGGAAGAAGGGGTTGGCCTGGCCCGTGAGGGCGCGGGTGGCGAGCATCCCGAGGAGGTAGTACGGGCCGAATCGCCAGAGGAGGTTCCAGCCCATGTTCTCCATGGGGAGAACGTCGAAGGTGAGCGCGATTGCAGGCGTCAGGAGGTAGACCACTTTCGGCACGTATTCGATGACGTAGAGGACGCTGGTGAAGTAGGCGATACGCTGCTTGAAGGAAAGACCGCGCTTGAAGAGCGGGTTGTCCATTCGCACGATTTGCACGGCGCCCTGGGCCCAGCGCAGGCGCTGACCGAGGAAGGAGCTGGCGTCGTCGGGCGCGATGCCGAGGGCGAGTTCGCGGTCGTGGTAGATGCTTTTCCAACCGCGAGCGTGCATCTGCATGGAGGTGTGCATGTCTTCGGTGACGGTGCGGGTGTCGACGCCGCCGACTTCTTCGAGGGCGGTGCGTCGCACGATGGCACTGGAGCCGCACCAGAAGGCGGCATTGAAGCGATCCTTGCCGGGCATGATGCGGTCGTAGAAGACGGACTGCTCGTGCCAGCGGACATCACGGTCGCTGCGCGCGGCCGGGTCGTGCTGGAAGGAGTCGAGGTTGTAGTAGGCCTGGGGGGCCTGCGCGAGCGCGACCTCCGGGTCGTTGAAGTAGCCCATCAAGTCGGTGAGGAAGTTGCGGAAGGGGACGTGGTCGGCGTCGAAGATGGCGATGAAGTCGCCGTCAGTTTGTTGTAGCGCGGCGTTGATGTTGCCGGCCTTGGCGCCCTTGTTGTCGGGGCGGGTGAGGTATTCGACGCCGAGTTCCCGGCAGAGCGCCCGGACTTCATCGCGGCGACCGTCGTCGAGCACGTAGGTCTTGTGCGGGTAGTCCATGGCAACCGACGCGGCGATCGTGGGCCGGAGGACGTTCACGGGCTCGTTGTACGTGGGGATGAAGACGTCGACGCTTAGTCCGGGAGGGGCTTGCGCGGCTGTTCTCCGCACCCGTGACCACAAGGTGGTGGCGAAGAGCAGGAAGAAGGCGAAGCCGAGAATGTCGGCGGCAAGGAAGGTCCACGAAAAGACGAGTGCGTCCGGGTTGATGGTGTGGGACACGCGCCACCAGAGGTACCAGATGGCAACGCCGATGTATGCGACGGCAAGCAGATGTGCGGGCCGGGAGCGGAGGGTTTCAATCGTCCCGCCAAAGCGGTCGTGGTCGAGTCTTGTGGTCATATCAGAGAGATCATCGGGTGGACGAACCCGGATTGTTAGGTGGCTAAGAGGAGGCCGATCGGGCCGGCGAACTCGGCGTGTGCGGTTTCCGACCGTATCCACCGGACTGCAACCGGATGTTGACCATCCGGGCGGTGCGGGTACAAACCCCGCAAGGGCGCTGACCGGAAGGCGCGCCCCACTTAACCTCGGTTGCGCATGTTGCAGTTCTTTGCTTCGCAGGTCTTTCGCGGTTTCCTGATGGGTTCAGCGGACGTGGTCCCGGGCGTGTCCGGTGGCACGGTCGCGCTCGTGCTCGGCATCTACGAGCGGTTGGTTGCGACCGTTCGCCAGGGCGCGGCGGTGTTGCCGCCGGTCGCGAAGCTGGATTCGAAGCAGGCGTGGAAGCGCTTCAAGGCCATCGATTGGGCGTTCATCGTGCCGCTGCTGGTCGGCGTGCTAGCCGCGGTCGCTGTGCTGGCAGGCCCGCTCACGCACCTCCTGGAGGAACGGCCAGTCGAAATGGCGGCGGCGTTCTTTGGGCTGGTGGTTGCATCGATTCTCATTGCCTGGGAGACGCTAAGGAGCAGGGATGGCGTGCGTCTGGGCGTGCTGGTGTTGTCCGCGGTGGTGACCTTTTGGGCGCTCGGGTTCCGCTCCGGCGAAGACACGGACCCTCAGTTGTGGTGGGTCTTCGTCGCGGGCTCGATTGCGATTTGCGCGATGATCCTGCCGGGGATCTCCGGGTCATTCATCCTGTTGATGTTCGGGCTCTACGACTACGTGCTCGGCGCGGTAGACGACCGTGACCTGCTGATCATCCTGGTCTTTGGCGCGGGATGTATAGCCGGGTTGGCAGGATTCTCGTCGATTCTGCACGCACTGCTGAAGCGGCATCACGACACGGTCCTGGCGGTACTCATCGGCCTGATGGCGGGGTCGCTCCGCGTGCTGTGGCCGTGGCCCGGCGGGGTGGAGAGCACGGAACTCGGTGCGCCCGTGGGTGCGGATCTGCCGATCGCCATCCTGCTGGCGGTTGGCGCCGCTGTGGTGGCGATCGCGCTGGTGCGCTTCAGTTCGAGGCTGCCGAAGCGCTAAGCGCGGTGCTTGCCGGGCTCCCAGCCAACGCCCGCGAGGTGTGCATTCGCAAAGTCGCGCGGCTCCTCTTCAAGCTCCGTGGCCATGGTGTCATTCCAGCGGTTGAGCCACCCGAAGAGACTCACGACGGATACGAGCTCCACGACCTGCGCATCGCTGAAGTGCTGCTTCAGCGCGACGAAATGGTCCGTGGTGGACGCGTTCGGAACAATGGCGGCGTCGCGAGCCATGCTGAGAGCGGCGCGCTCGGCCGCCGAGAACAGGCTGTTGCCCTCGAAATCGAAGACGGACGCAACCTTTTCCGGCTCGACCCCCATGCGGCCCGCGCTGGCGGCGGTGTGTGCCTGACAATAGCGACAGCCTGAAGAGGCGCTGGCCACGAGCGCGACAATCTGCTTGAGGGGCGAAGGCACAGTTCCCGTGGGGCTGAGCACTTCCGCGGCTAGCCGGGAGAACGCACGAAGGATTTCGGGGCGATGCCCCATCGTGAAGTAGCTGTTCGGAACGAATCCGAGCGAGTTCTCTACAGCAACGAAAAGCGACTCGAACTCGGGAAGGTCTTCCCGGCGTAGCGGAGCGATGTTCGGCATGGAGCCTCCTAGCGGATGACGCCGCCTTCGCGCATCTGGTCGATCTGTTCCTCGCTATACCCGAGTGCAGCGAGAACCTCGTCGTTGTGGCCGCCGAGCACGGGGCTGGGGCCTTGCGCCGAAAGCGGCGAGTCGGACATCTGAAAGGGCGGGGCGACCATGCGCATGTGCCCCAGCAACTCGTGTTCGACTTCGGTGATCAGCCCATTCTCGATCGTCTGCGGGTGTTCGAAGAGCTCTTCGATGAAGTGCACCGGGCCGGATGGGACGCCATGGTCTTCGAGCAACTTCCCCCACTCTTCGGTCGTGCGGGTGCGGAAGAGCGCCTCGGCTTCGGCGACGAGTTTTGGTCCCATCTCCTCCCAGCCCTCCGGGGCGAGCACGAAAGTGCCGTCTTCCTGGAAGCGGGGATCGTGGAGTTTCGTGGCTTCGAGGACTTTCTTCCGGAGGCCGTGGCTGAGCGCGCCGATAGCGAAGAAGCCGTTCGAAGTCTGGTAGACGCGGTAGTAAATGTTGCCGGGCGCCTGCGGCCGGAACTGGTGGCGGACCGCCTGCTGTTCCTTGAAGCTCTTCATTTCGGAGCGGGCTTCCTTGAGCCCGGACATGAGCCCGGGGATCACATCGTCGTCGAAGGCGTCGATCCAGGTGAACTGCGACGTTTGCATGGCGAGGGCGGTGCCCATGAGCGTGCAGTCGATGCGCTGGCCCTTGCCCGTTCGTTCGCGGTGGAAGAGCGCGGCGCAGATGCTGTTGCACATCTGGATGCCGGTGGCGTAGTCGATGGGCGCGGGGTAGGCCGCCATGGGGACTTCGCCGTCCATCTTGCCTTCGCCGGCCATGAGACCGGTGAGCGCCTGCACGACGATGTCGTAGCCGCCGCGGCTGGCGAGGGGACCTTTGCGTCCGAAGGCTGTGTTTTCGCAGTACACGAGCTTGGGGTTGATGGCGCTGAGGGTGTCGTAGTCGATACCGAGCTTTTCGGCGACGCCGGGACGGTAGTTGATGACGACGACGTCGGCATCCTTCACGAGCTTGTGGATGACTTCCTTCGCCTCGGGGCGGGCCATGTCGAGCGACACGCCCCGCTTGCCGCGGTTGAGGCTAGCGAAGGTGCGCGATTCCTTGGGGACGAGTTCGTTGAAGAGCCGCCAGGGTTCGCCTTCGATGGGCTCGAACTTGACGACGTCGGCGCCGAGGTCGGAAAGAAGCATGCATGAAAAGGGTCCAGCGATGATTTGCGTGAACTCCAGAACCTTTACGCCGGACAATGGCCCATCAGACACAGGGAACCCTCCTCAATGCTCGTGGAAATCTCTTGGAGCGGGATTCTACGGAGCGGCGCTGTTGGAGTCTCGCGCGGCGGTGCGCTGATACACTGGGTCCCTACACAAAGGGGGAAGACCACATGTTCATCGCGATGAACCATTTCCAGGTTGCGCCGGGGCGAGGGCAGGAGTTCGAGGACAACTGGGGCTCGCGGGAGTCATTCCTCGCCGGTGTTGAGGGCTTCGTACGCTTCGCGCTGCTGCGTGGCGACGACGAGGGCGAGTACATTTCCCATTCGACGTGGGTATCGCGAGAAGCGTTCCTGGCGTGGGCGCAATCCGAGGCGTTCAAGAAGGCCCACGGTGGGGGAATGCCGGAGGGCTTGATCGTGGGGCACCCGCGGGCGCGGTTCTACGACGCACCGCTGTGGGAAGAGGCGACGGCTCCCGCAGGTGTCTGACGATGAAGAGAATCCGCTACGGCCCGAGCACTTTCAGCGCGAGGACGA
>CAZDZP010000136.1:0-7228 GCA_964509855.1 uncultured Anaerolineaceae bacterium
CGCCAGAAATGTGACTCTCCCTGGCAGCGGCCAGCTGCGAAGCGAACCCGCCGGAACGCTGCTGCACTTCATCCTCCCGTGCCAAGGTTCGCGAGAGAAGCGTCGCCGCCTTCGCTGGCAAGGTGGTCGCGGACCGCTTCCACAATCGGTTGGAAGGGGATGAGCCCTTCCTGGTCGCAGCGTCCGAAAAGGGCAACGGGCCCTGTCGGTTCAATGCGCGCGCTGAATTCGGCTACGAGGCGAGACTTCCCTATGCCAGCTTCGCCATGGACCAGGGTAAGTCGTGTGCTCCCGTCCCGAACGTGTTCGTACTCGGCAGCCAGGTGCGCAAGCTGTGACTGCCGGCCAGCGAACGGCGGATTTCCCTGAGGAAAACCCGGGTCGCCGGCACCGGTAGGCCAGGCTGGTTCATCAGCCATGCGGGCATTATGGCATCCGTGCGCAAGCCCCTTGGCGGAACTGGCTCGAGGTGCCACTTGACACCCTTTTGCTTGTGCTAGAATCCCACATCCTTTTGAGGGATGCGCAAGATGACCGGATCCGTTGCCCGGGTGGATGACTACATCGACCGTGTGCGGTCGGTGTCTGACGTTGTGCGTGAACACGCTGACTTTGCCGAGCGGGAGGGAAAGCTAGCCCCAGCGGTTGTTGAGAGCCTCCGTGATGCCGGGCTCTTCCAAATGCGGTTGCCCGAAGAGTTCGGCGGGGGAGGTCTGACCCCCGCGGAAGCGCTGCCCGTTTGCGAGGCGATGGCCCGCATCAATGGCTCGACCGGCTGGAACCTCACCATTCTTTCCGGCGGGCCGTCGTTCGCGTCGAACCTGGCGCCTGCAGCCCGCGCCGAAATCTTTGCTGACCCCCGGGCCCTCATCGCAGGTTCGCTCAATCCCCTCAATTCCCGGGCCGCACCAGTCGACGGCGGCTACCGCTTTTCGGGTCGTGCGACCTACTGCAGCGGTTGCCACCATGCGGATTGGCTTATAACGGCGGCGCTCGTCCTGGCGAACGGGTTCCCCCAGTTCGTGGATGGCGTGCCCGTGATGTGCATCGGCTTCATCCCGATGAAGGAAGCCACGATCCTGCCCACCTGGAATGTCTCCGGGATGTGCGGAACTGGCAGCAATGACGTGACGTTCGAAGACGTATTCGTGCCGGACAGGTTCATCATGGGTATCGGCGACGCGATCGCATCCGTTGGCGATGGGCTAGTATCCGTAACGCTTGGCATCGCGCGCCACGCGCTCGACGCGTTCGCCGAGGCAGCGGGATCGAAGGTACCCCTGACGAGCCGCTCGGTGCTGCGCGAGAAGCCGGTCGCCCAGTGGACGTACGGCGAAGCAGAGGGTTACCTTCGCGCCGGCCGGAGTTTCTTCTACAAGACAATCGAGGAAACCGGTGGGCAGGCTGCCGTGAGTAACGAGGATCGTGCGCTCCGGCGGCTCGCGGCCGTGACGGCAGCGCAGTTCGCCGCCAGGTCGGTCGACCTCGTCTATGGCGCGCTGGGCGCAAGCGCGATTTACACGACGGGACCCCTCGAACGATGCTGGCGCGATGTGAACGCCGCACGGCAGCACATCACCCTCACCTCCAACCGTTATGAGATCGTCGGACGCGTCCTCCTCGGGTTGGAGCCTGATTCGCCGCTCATCTGAACCTTGCACCGAGGACGCCGCTGAGCCTGTCCGCCTGTCGCAGCTTCGGCTCAGGCCGCTTCGGAATCTCCAGCATCCGATGGGGCCGGAGCCGCCGGTTGCACCGGCTCGAAGGTGACGGGCATGTTGCATTTCGTGGCCAGAGCTATCAGCGCGGAGGTCGGGTCGGTGTGCGATTCGCCGCGGGCGGCCGCAAGGGCAGCGTTGCGGATGAACTCGCCCGTTTTCATGCCGGCGGCTTCGGCGGCGAGTGACACTTGCGTGAGTTCACCCGATTCGAAGCGCACTGAGAAGTTGGACCGCGCGGGGCGCTTTCCTTCGACGACGACTGCGTTGTCCCAATCCCAATCGTCGGGATTGTCGACGTATCCGGCTTCAGACGCCGGCGTTTCGTGCTCGTTGTTGTTCTGCTGCATTGCTATACCAGGCGGTAACGGGCCGCCAAACCCGGGGGTACTTGTCGAAACAATGACGACAATCACTAGACGGCCGCCGCGGTCCCTGCCGATGATGCGAGATTCGCCTGCACCGTCGCGTTTGTTCCGAAGAACAACATAGCGACCGTCGACGAGGTCTTCCAGTTGGTCGGGGACGAGGCCATGCCGGGCGACATGGCCTGCGTTCTCCTCATCCCAGTCGAAACTTCGATCTCCATCGTGCTACAAACGCAATGCGAACGCCCTGCGAACTAGCGCGCCTGCGGGGCTACCTCGTTGATGAAGCGGTCCATCAGCGCCTTCTTGGCGGCCATGTCACGGCCGAGCGTGAAGTCGGGGACGATGAATTCGTTGACCCCGGCGTCGCGGTACTCGCGCATAGTTTCGGCCACCTGGTCGACGTTGCCCGCAACGGTGCGGCCACCTTGCCCGTTGCGTTCTCGCACCGCAGGGTCGTCAGAGAGGAACATCAGCGACTGGGCAGAACGCTGGATAGTCTTTGGGTCTCGGTCGATTTCGGCGCACCGCTCGTCAAGCACACCCATCTTCTGCTTGAGGACTTCGGGGGTGCCCCAGACGTTCCACTCCTGCGCATACTTCGCGGCGATGCGCAGCGTGCGCTTTTCGCCGCCGCCGCCAATGAGCAGCGGGAGCGGCCTCTGTACCGGCTTGGGGTCACAGGGAGCGTCGGTCACCTGGTAGTACTTGCCTTCGAAGGTGGTGCGGTCTTCGCGAAGAAGGCTGGTGACGATAGCGCACGCCTCTTCGTAGCGATCCATGCGTTCTTTCATCTGGAAGAGGGGGATGCCGTACTTGGCGTGTTCGTTCTCCTGCCAGCCTGCGCCAAGGCCCAGCACCAGGCGGCCACCGCTAATGATGTCGATGTTCGCCGCCATATTGGCGAGCACGGCCGGGTGGCGGTAGGTGTTTCCCGCCACGAGCGCACCAATGCGGACGCGGGGCACGAGCGCCCCCAGGGCTGTCAGCGTGGTCCAGCATTCGGCGGTGGGGCCGGCTGCTTCGGGCGTGTTGGGCATGAAGTGGTCGGCGAAGTAGATACCATCCCAGCCAGTGGCTTCGGCGTGGCGGGCTAGTTCGAGTGTGTCGGCCCAGGTGTTGTTCGGGCCGGGCCAAAAGGCAAAACGCATGCAAATCCTCCGTGTGCAAAGGCACCATCTGTATGGCTCGAACCATACGGGAAGGGGCACTGGAGCGGGAAAGGCGGCAAGGTGGAGGGCGCGCGACGTAACCATTCACCCATGTAAAGGATCGCTCAGCTCCCCCGAAAGACGGGGGCAACCTAGTGGTTTCCCCGGATGACCCGGCGGTGGATCCCCCGTTAATGTCTGGTGCATGAGGACTGCAATGGGGCTGGAAACAGAACAAACCCTCGCGATGGTGTGCGCCTGGTGCGACCGTGTGGTCCGCCCCGGCCCCGCGCCTGTAACGCACGGCATCTGCGGCGACTGTCGTGAAGAGTTCGAGCGTGCCTGCGAACTGTTGGACCGCCCCAAGACTTCCTGAACCGCCGTTCTCCTGCCCCTCCGAAGGCCATGGTCTACGCTGGTGTTACTACCAGGTGGAGTTGAGTATTGGCCACGAAAAGCACCGTCCAGTCGCTGCCGGATTACGCGTTTGCGCAGCTGCTGACCGATGAAGGGATCGCCCTAGTAGCGGACGAACCGGACGACCACGGCGGCAACGGGCTTGGCCCAACGCCGTACCAGCTGCTCACATGGGCACTCGGTACCTGTACGGCCATGACGCTACAGATGTACGCGCGGCGAAAAGGCTACCCCTTGCTCGAAGTCGCCGTGGAGGTAGAACACGACCGCGTTCATGTGGAAGATTCGGAGCGCACCGACGAAGACCCCGGCGGGCTGGTGGAGCAGTTCCAGCGCAAGATCGTGGTGCGCGGACCGCTCACCGATGAGCAGCGCGATGACCTTTTGCGCGTGGCCGCTCGCTGCCCCGTCCACAAAACGTTGATGGCCGTGCCACAAGTGATCGACGAGATCGAGGTGGTGGAGTAGCGCGGCGGCTACTCGCTGCCTGCGCTTCCCGGTACGTCCGGTCACTTTTCTCCTCGCGCCCCTTAGGGGAAACCCGAGAATTGGCTCGGTTTGGCCATGCGGACCGTGCAGAACTTGTCGAATGGACTACGGACGGGCCCGATCACGGGCGACACTCCCTGTAAGAGCGGACCGTTGGCAGCCCGGCTGTGCGCGCATTTTGCGGCCAGGTATCCTCGCGAACCGGTGCTCATGAATCACACAGGGGGTGAGTTGGTGATCGACTCGTTGTTAGGGTGTGCCCTTTGTGGAGACCGAAGCGTGGTAGCCCAGGTCGTGGTCTCCCTCGAAGGGCGCAGCGACGCCGGGCGGTGGGCGGCGGTTGGCGTACCCGAAACATGGCCGCTCTGCCAGGCGCACTGGGCATGGTGGGAAGAACGGCTCCGTTCGGCGCTGAACGGCCATACCCCCGGGCAGTGGCAACTCGGAGTGCCGGGGCGGCTGGAAAACTCCCGGCTCCACCCGAACCTGTGCGATACCTGCGTTACCCGGCACGGAACGGCCGCGTGGTCCTTCGAGATACTCCCCAGGTTGGAACAGATCCGCAAGCTCAACATTCGGCCGCTTGGCCCCGCGCGAAAGGTGCGGCTGTGCCGGCACTGTGCCATGTGGTGGCGCCTGCAGATTCGCGAAGGCCGCCCGCCCGAAGCGCGCGCAGTTCGCGCCGTGGAAGGCGAATCCGGGTCGTGGTTGCAGCAAGCAAACTCGGACGTGCTCGCCTTTGGCCTGCAGGAACGCGACATGGAAGTACTGGCAAAAACGGTTGAGACAACCGGAAACAGCTTCGCCGAGACGCTAACTCCGCTGGATACACTCCGGCAGCACCCGGACGCGGTGCTCTTTGTCGGCGCTATGGGTTGGCTGGGGCAGGCATTCCGGCAGCTGCAACCGGTCGAGCGCCGACGCATCGTGCTCGTTTCCGGGCCGGACGGCGCCGAAGAAACCGAACGGGCGCTCCTTCGCGGTGCGGGTGACTTCCTCGCTTCGCCGCTTTCCCCCCAACAGGTAGCCGGGGCATTCCAACGTGTGCTGGCGCGCCCGCTCACTCAGCGCCATCCTACCAACGGGCTGCCGGTTCTTTCGTCCCAACCGCGCTCCGACTGGGGACAACCAGCGCAAGTCTTCGAGATCTACCTTCCGCCGGGATTCGATGCCATGCCGACAGCACTCCTGTTGCGGCGCTTTCTGCGCGGGTACGACGACATCGGCAGCGACGGCGGCGACGGGCTCCGGGTGTTCGTGTACTGCCCGGATGCGGCGGTCGAGCGTGTCCTGGCTCGCCTGCGCGGCCTCGTGGAATCGCCGGCTCTCGTTACCTACCGGGGTTCGAGCAGGGAGGCCAGTAGCCGCGCTCAGCGGAGCGCTTAGTTCCCGTTCGTGTTTCGCAGCACTCGTTCGGCCTCCGCTACGGCTTCGGCCTGGAACTTGCGCAGCCTTCGTAGCGCACGCTCTTCGGCCCAGCGGTAGGCGCCCGGCCCGAACATCATGTCGTAGTCTTCTTCGATGCGAAGCCGCTCGCGGTCGGGCTCCGCGTGGCTGGAATCGTTGCCCGGTGCGCCACTCATTCGGAAAGTGTAGGTGGAGTTGGCACGGCCGCCCACGCTGACTGCCTACGTGGTGGCATGCCCCTTTGCGATGTGCTCGTGCATTGCCGCGTTGAGGCGATCGACCGAAAGCGCAAGGCTGATGCCACGACTGTCGAGCGATGCGAGCGCCACCTCTCCGCGCAGCCTCTCGCCGCCGTACTCGATGCCGTTCGCGCCCACAAGCGACGCGCTGGTAGCCCTGCATCACGTGCAGGACGACGGCGGCGGGGGCGTTGCGGCCAGCGTAGTAGGTGGGTTGGCCGGCGGGCGATACGGATTTCCAGGGGAGCCATTCGGCATGCGGGTAGCGCATGCGGAAGAGCGTCATCGCGGCTTCGCCAAACCCTCAATGGCGTACCGTCACCCTCGCGCCATGGGTTGGCCGCTGTGTCTTCTCGCTCCTCCCGTCTCTTTGCTCGCTCCTGTACCCTACGCAACCGTGTACCAGTCCATTACGCATGTCGCGCTGAAGGTCGCCAACGTCGAGGAGGCGGAGGAGTACTACCACTCGCTGCTGGGGCTGACGGTGGCCTTTCGGGATGTGCAGATCGAAGGCGAGTGGTACGGCCTGCGTTCGGGCTACGACTGGCGCGCGGCCGATGGCTGCGAACTGGCCGTGAGCGTGCTGGGCAACGGGCCTCTGAATCTCGCGCTGGAAAGCGGTGACGCCCCGGCGAATGGGCGGCTGAACCACGTTGGGCTGCGGGTGAGCCTTGGTGTGCTGGACGAGTTGCGTATCCGCGCGGTCGAACACGAGGCGGCCATCGTCACGAACCGCTCCGACCTGCTCGTGTTCGAGGACCGCTACCACATTCGCTGGGAAGTGGGCATCGCGGCCTACGACAACCCTGCAGCGATGGGCACGGGCGCGCGCACCGGCCGCTGGTGGCCGGTCGGGGAGTAGCGGCAGCGCGGACGGCTTCGCGGCCATGTATCATCCGGCGCTATGACAATCCTCACCCGTCACGAAATCGACCGAAAACTCCACGCCGACCGCGCATGGCTGCTCGACCAGGCGGCCGCGCTCGACCCCGCCGACCTGGTGCGCGGCGCCACGCCCAGCGAACACGACCCCGATCTGCTGTGGTCGCCGAAGGACCACTTCGTGCACCTGGCGCTCATCGAACACAACTTCGTGGGGATGATTCGCCGCTTCTTCGAAGGCGACGGCAACCCCGTTGGCCTGTTGAAGGACAAGGAAGGCCGCGAACGCAGCCGCGAGGAGATCATGGCGGGCGTGCATGCGATGACCGAGCAGTGGGCGGCGAAGCACCGCGACAAGAGCTGGGACGAATGCCTCGCGGTCACGCAGCTCGCTCGCGCGGAAACGCTGAAGTTGCTCGGCGAACTGAGCGACGAGCAACTCCAACAGCAGATGCCGGGCGCGCCATGGGCCGACGGCATCGTCGGCGGGATACTCGCCGTGAACGCGCTGCACGGACGGCAGCACTGGCAGTGGGCGATGGACGGGCTGGCGGAGC
>CAZDZP010000137.1:0-7144 GCA_964509855.1 uncultured Anaerolineaceae bacterium
ACCACCTCGTCCATCACCATCACCAGGCCTTGCGCTGCCGTGTACTCTCGCAACTCTCGGAGGAACCCTTCAGGAAGCGGAATTTGGCCCATCGATGCGCCCGACGCTTCGACGATCACCGTTCCGATTTCGGGCCGCGAGGCAATCGTTTCCCGCACGGCGTGCATCTCTGGCGCGACAACCACCACCGATTCGAGGGTTGAGTCCGGAACTCCAGCAGGCGCCGGCGCGTCGTACTTGGAACTCGAAATCACATAGTCGTGCCACCCGTGGAAATGCCTGTCGAATTTCAGGAGCGCCGGGCGCCCCGAAACGGCTCGCGAAAGCCGCAACGCCATCATGGTTGCTTCGGTGCCGGAACTCGTGAAGCGCACCACTTCCGCCGAAGGCACGATCTCCGTGATGGCCTCAGCCCAGCGCACTTCAAGTTCGTGGCTGGCACCGTAGTGCGTGCCCAGAGCGACCTGCTTTGTTGCCGCTTCCGTCACAGCCGGGTGTGAGTGTCCAAGGATCAAAGACCCGTGACCCATCACGTAGTCGATGATCTCGTGACCGTCCGCGTCCCACTTGCGGCTCCCTTCCGCGCGCTCCACATAGATGGGAAAGGGGCGCATATGCCGGGAGTCATGAGTCACGCCGCTGGGGAGTACCTTGCTCGCCCGTTCATGCATGCGTGCCGAGTTTGGATTGCGCTGGATGTAGACCTGTTCGATTGCCATAGCTGAGCGCGATGATACGCCCCGCCGTTGTTGCTGTGGCCCTCCCCTGCCCTATCCGCTTACAGTAGTTTTGATGCGAATTCCATTTTCAAAGCGGCAGCAGTCCAGGGCACCGACCAAACAGTCGGTGCTCGATCCCGGCGACCTTCTTATGGTCCAGGAGCGTGAGCGCATCCTCGCTCGCGTTTTCCAACGTGCCGGATTCCGAACTCTCCAGGGGGTGAGCATCTTCGAAGCCGGCAGCGGCGGGGGATACAACCTTCGCCAGTTCGTGCAGTGGGGGGCTCACCCTGGCGCCATCGCCGGCATCGATATCGATGTCGACCGCGTCGCCTACAGCATGGAACACTCCCCCGCCATCCAGGTTCACATCGGCAGCGCCACCACCGTGCCCGAACCCGACAAGAAATTCGACGTGAGCGTCGCCTTCACGCTCTTCAGCAGCATCCACGATGAAGAAGTGTCGGCTGCCATCGGTGAAGAACTCTTCCGGATCACCCGCCCCGGTGGCCTCATCCTCATCTATGACATGCGCCGTAACAATCCGAGAAACAGCACAGTGCATGCTGTGGGACATGACGACATCCACCGCTGGTTCCCCAAGTGCCGTGCCCAAACGCGCCACCTTACCCTCGCACCTCCGATTGCGCGGATCGTTGCCAAGCGCACCCCGTTCCTCTACGGGCCGCTCGCCCTGGTCCCGCTACTTCGAACGCACTCGCTTTACGTGCTGCGACGCCCCGCCACCTCGCCCTTCGACGAGGAGGAGTTGCCCGGTGTCCCCACAACCGAATCCAGGGGCGCGATAAGCAAAGACGAATAGAAAGGGCGGTGTTCAGGAAGTGGTCATTCCTACAAGACCCCCTCGCTCGCCTATGGTAGTCTAGGAATACGCTATGGCTGACTATGATGTTGCAGTAATTGGTGGAGGCCCCGGTGGATACGTCGCGGCCATCCGCGCCGCCCAACTTGGCCTCAACGTGGTGCTCTTCGAACGCGAACGCGTCGGTGGGCTCTGTCTCAATTGGGGCTGTATTCCCAGCAAGGCCGTCTTGAAGAACGTTGACATCGTCAACACGGTCAAAGATGCCGAACACTGGGGCATCCACGCCGAAAACGTCTCCTATGACTTCGGCAGCGCTATCGACCGCAGCCGCGACGTTGTCGAGAAAATCGTCGGCGGAGTCGAGGGCCTGCTCGAAGCAAACGGCGTCAAAACCGTCACGGAACTTGCCTCGTTCGTGGATGCGCACACCGTAAAGGCCGGGGACAAAACCTACACGGCCGACAACGTCGTCATCGCCACCGGTGCCAGCACGCGAATGTTGCCTGGCGTGGAGATCGACGGCGAAGTCGTAATCACCAGCCGCGAAGCGCTGGCGAAGCGGGACCTGCCGAAGCGCGCCGTGATTATTGGCGGCGGTGCTGTCGGCGTCGAATTCGCCTATATCTGGTCGAGCTACGGCTCCGAAGTCACCATTGTTGAACTTATGCCCACGCTGGTCCCCAACGAAGACAGCGACATTGGCAAAGCACTCGAACGCTCCATGAACGGCCGTGGCATCAACGTGCTCACCAACGCGAAGGTCGAATCGGTCGAAAGGTCCGGCGATACCGCCACGGTTACCGTCGAAAAAGACGGCGAATCGCAAACCATCGAAGCCGAGACTGTCCTGGTCGCCATTGGCTTCGTTCCCCACACCGAGGGACTCGAACTCGAAAACGCTGGCGTCGAGACCGAACGCGGCTTCGTCAAAATCGATGACGACATGCAAACAAACGTTCCCGGCATCTATGCCGTCGGCGACGTCACCGGGAAGCTCATGCTCGCTCATGTGGCGTCCCAGCAGGGCGTGTCCGCTGCGGAGCACATTGCTGGCGAACCGGCCCCCGCCCTCGACTACATACAGATGCCACGCGCCACCTTCTGCCAGCCTCAGATCGGCTCGGTTGGCTACACCGAGAAGCAGGCCCGCGAAGCCGGCTTCAAGACCAAGTCCGGGCGCTTCCCCTTTTCTGCCCTCGGCAAGTCCGTCGCCATCGGTGAAACGGAAGGCTTCGTAAAGGTCATCGCGGAAGAATCGACCGGCCAGGTCCTCGGTATTCACATGATCGGCCACGATGTAAACGACCTCCTCGGCGAAGCCGCCCTCGCCTCCATTCTCGAAGCAACCACCGTGGAAGTCGGGTTCGCAGTTCATGCCCACCCCACGCTTTCGGAAGCCCTCAAAGAAGCCGTCCTCGCCGTCGATGGCGAGGCCATCCATATTGCCCGCCGCCGGCCGTCCGCGGCGCAGCGCAAAGAAGGAGCCAAGGAATGACCGTACAATCGGAAACGCTGCGCGCAGCCGAATCCCTCGGGAAGGATCTCCTTCAGAAGTTCCTCTACGAAATGCTCCTCATCCGTCGCTTCGAAGCGAAGTGCGGCGAGATGTACACCAAGGGCAAAATCAAGGGATTCCTCCATCTCTACACCGGCCAGGAAGCCTGCGCGGTCGGCGCCCTCCACACGCTTGAAGAGCGCGACAAAGTCCTGACCCACTACCGTGACCACGGCCACGCCATCGCCCGCGGTCTGGACGTTAACCGCATCATGGCCGAGCTCTACGGCAAGGAAACCGGCGTGAGTGGCGGGCGCGGCGGCTCCATGCACCTTTACGACGTGGAGAAGGGCTTCCTTGGCGGCTACGCAATCGTGACCGCCCACCTGCCCCTCGCCGTCGGCCTTGGCATGGCCTCGAACATGCAGAAGCTCGACCAGGTCTGCATGTGCATCTTCGGCGACGGTAGCGTCGGCGAAGGCGAGTTCCACGAAGCGCTCAACCTTGGGCAGCTGTGGAACACCCCCGTCGTTTGGTTCTGCGAAAACAACCTCTACGGCATGGGCGTGCCCTTCAAGCAGTCCCTTTCCACCGAAATCCACAAGCTCGCCGAGGCCTACGGCATGCCCGCCGTGCAAATCAACGGCATGGACGTCGTCGAGGTGCACCTCGAAACGCAAAAGGCCGTCGAACACGCCCGCTCGGGCAAGGGCCCCTACTTCATCGAAGCCATGACCTACCGCTACCGCGGTCACTCCATGGCCGACCCGGAACTCTACCGGCTGAAGGACGAGGTCGAGGAGTACCGCAAACGCGACGCCATCGAGCTCCTGACATCGCAAATGCGCGAACTCGGATGGGTCGACGATGCTTACATCGATGACCTCAACGAACGCGTGGACGCGGCAGTCGACGAATCAGTCCGCTTCGCCGAAGAGAGCCCGGAACCCGGCCTCGATACCCTTTTCGACAACATTCTGCGCGAGGTGAAGCATGACTGAGATGCGATTGCGCGAAGCACTGCGTGAGGCCATGCGCGAGGAATTGCTGCGCGAACCCAAGTTCTTCCTCCTTGGCGAAGACATCGGCCTCTACGGAGGCTCCTACGCCGTGACCAAGGGGCTGCTCGAAGAGTTCGGCGAGGAACGCGTGCTCGATACGCCCATCGCCGAATCAGGCATCGTCGGTGCCGGCATCGGTGCTGCGATGGGGGGCATGCGCCCCATGGTCGAACTCATGACCATCAACTTCAGCTTCCTCGCCATGGATCAGATCGTGAACAGCGCGGCCAAGTTGCACTACATGTCCAACGGCCAGATCCATATCCCACTGGTCATTCGCATGGCGAGCGGTGGCGGCAGTCAGCTCGCGGCCACCCACAGCCACAGCCTGGAAGGGCTCTACGCCCACTTCCCGGGGCTCAACGTCGTCTGCCCATCGAACCCCGCCGACGCCAAGGGCCTCCTCAAGCGCGCCTTCCGCGACGAGAACACCACCATCTTCATTGAACACACCGCCATTTACGGCATGCGTGGCGAAGTGCCGGATGATCCCGACTTCATGGTCGAATTCGGCCAGGCCGCCATCCCCCGCAAAGGGAGCGACGTCACGATCATTGGCTACTCTGGCAGCGTCCACCAGGCGCTCCGTGCCGCCGAGATGCTCGAAGAGCAGGAGGACATCGACGCCGAAGTCATCGACCTGCGCACCCTCCGCCCGCTCGACATGGACACCGTTGTGAAGTCCATCAAGAAAACGAACCGCGCCGTCATCGTTGAAGACGACTGGAAGTTCGGCGGCTTCGGCGGTGAGCTGAGCGCGCAGATTATGGAACGTGCCTTCGATTGGCTGGACGCCCCCGTCGCCCGCGTAAGCGGGAAAGACGTACCGATGCCCTACAATCGAAACCTCGAGTTCGCCGCACTCCCTTCGGAAGAAGACGTGGTGGATGCAGTCCTGGCGATGTTGTAGGGGGCACGAATGGCAACCGAAGTAACTATGCCGCAGATGGGTGCGGACATGACGGAAGGCACCGTCATCAAGTGGCTGAAAAGCCTCGGCGACCACATCGAACGCGGCGACATCCTCGCTGAGATCGAAACCGACAAAGCTACTGTCGAACTCGAAGCCTACGAATCGGGCGAGCTTGTTAAGATCGTCGCCAACGAAGGCGACGTCGTGCCCGTTGGCGAACTCATCGCTCTCCTCGGAGCCAAGGGTGAATCCACCGAAGACGGCGCATCCCCTCTCTCAGAAGAGCCGAAAAACAAACGCACACGGATTTCCAAGGCCCCCCCAGAAAAGGAAGCCGACGAGAGCGAGCCAGACGAAGAAGAAGCTGGCGACCGCCCCACCGCACGCCCCGCGCGTGGCAAGGGTGATCGCGTTCGCATCTCCCCGGTCGCAAGGCGCATCGCCGACGACAACGATCTCGATGTCTCGGGAATCAAAGGTAGCGGGCCTGACGGTCGTATCCTGCGGCGTGACGTAGAGGACGCGCTGAACGCAAAGCCGTCATCAAAAGACGAAGCGCCCGAGCCAGCTCAGGAGCCCGAGACGGTGTCACCATCGCGCGAAAAGGCGCCCGCTTCAACGGCCACAGGCGAAGTCGTACCGCTTACCCGCATTCGCACCACGATTGCGCGGCGCATGCTCGCCTCGAAGCAGAATCAGCCCCACTACTACCTCACTGTCGATGTGGATATGGATGCGGCGCTCACCTTCCGCAAGTCCCTCAACGAGGCGGCGAGCGAGGTGCAGAAGGTCAGCATCAACGACCTCATCGTTAAAGCCTGTGCGCTCGCGCTGGAACGTCACCCGAAGTTCACGGCGCAGTTCACGGACGAGGGCCTCCGCTACGCCGAACAGCTCGATATCAACATTGGCATCGCATTGGACGAAGGTCTCATTGCTCCCGCGATCCTCGACTGCGGCCGCAAGAGCCTTGGCCGAATCGCGGAAGAAGCCAAGGAACTCGTGGCGCGCGCCCGCGAAGGAAAACTCCGCTCCGACGAGTACGTGACCGGCTGCTTCACCATCACCAATCTCGGCGCCTATGGCGTTGAGTCCCTCATCGGAATCATCAACCCGCCACAAGCATCAATCCTTGGTGTAGGCAGCGTGATGGCCCAACCGGTCGTTCGCGATGGGCAACTCGCCGTCGGCCAGGTCATGAAGCTTGCCCTCAGCGCCGACCATCGCGTCAGCGACGGCGCGGAAGGCGCGCGCTTCATCAAGGAACTCCAGGGGCTGCTGGAAAACCCGGTGAGCCTCGCGCTCTAACTGGGAGCGCGACTTACCGCAGCAGATCGACGAGAGAATCGAAGACGGGCACCCCACAGCGTTCCAACCTGGCGCGCGACTGGTGCCCGTCGTCGATCAGCACCACGTCCACGCCCAGCGCCACGCCGACTTCCCAGTCGTGGTCCGTATCGCCGACAAGCAGCACCTCGCGGCCGGAAAACGGCTGCGTGGCAAGCCAGGATTGGCCCGCGCCCACCTTCCCTCGCGCATGGTGGTCAGCGACTCCCACCAGGTCGGCGAAGAGATGGGCGACTCCGAAGAACTCCGCCTGTTCACGCACCAGCGTGCGTTCGCCGGCTGAAAGCACGGAATGCGTGATACCGCCAGCAGCCAGTGTGCCGATCACTGACTTCGCTTCCGCGTGCAGGCGAGCCTCGCGCCAGCGCCCTTCGAAACCTGCGACCCATTCTTCTGCCAGCGAGGGAAAGGGTTCTACTTCCAGGTTCAGCCCTACCGCGCTGTAGTAGTCCCGCACCGGAAAACAAAACAGCTCCCGGTACTGGACGTTGTCCAGCAACGGAAGTCGGCGGCGGCTCAACAGGCCGTTCATCACATCGACGACGATGTCTACGTCATCAAGCAACGTCCCATTCCAATCCCAAACGATGTGGCGGTACTTGCTGGCGAGCATCCGCGGAGCGTGCCGCGCCAGCAACTCACGTTCAAGCGCACACGCAAAGAAGACCGGCCAATGCCGGTCTTCTTTGTGGCAAACCCGGGGGCGTGCGTTTGTCTAGGCGTAGATAACGATGCGATCCGGCGTGATGTGGAAGTTCGAATCTCCATCGCCGTCGTCGCCAT
>CAZDZP010000138.1:0-7027 GCA_964509855.1 uncultured Anaerolineaceae bacterium
ACTTCGAATCGCGATACAACCTGCCCGCGGAAGGCTTCGGCGACACACGCGATCGCATGCGTGCGCTTCAATCAGGCATGAAGCCGGTTGGGGGTCCGCTGGAGATCGCTGTCTCCGGTGCCGATCTGCTCGCGTTCGACATGACCGTCCCCCCACCGGGAGACATCGTCGCCGTCCATCGCTTCCAGCAACAGGTGAAGAACGAACTCGCCGCCGAGCCGCTCAAGGTGCGTATCGAAGGGTCGGGGACCGAAGCCCGCGTCGTTCTGCATTGGCGCTTCAAGAACCGCCCGCACACCCGGGGCCAGCTCACACGAAGCGACATCATCAACGGTTGGGGCTTTGCCCAGGCCTATGGCGAACTTGTGACGAACAGCCCCGAACGACAGCAGCTCCGCCAGGCCCTCGGCGAACTGTCCGACGTCGTCCTCGAAGCATCAACGGCCCACGTAGAGCGCAGCGACAAGAACCGTGAGCAACCGGTGGTACGGCGAATCGCCCACTTCCTCGGCGGCCCGAGCATGTTTGAACTCGCCCAGGCCATGGTCGATGCCCAGCAGAACCCCGGGAAGGGGGCGCTTGAGGATCGACTGAAGGAACTCGAAGCGCCCTATCCCCGGCTCGCAATCTGGGACAGCCCCCGGCAGCACATCGACGAAGCCCGCAAGGCGCTCAGCGAAAGCGGGACCGAAATAGGGCTCCTGGCGGTCATACGCGC
Source organism: uncultured Anaerolineaceae bacterium (assembly GCA_964509855.1). Lineage (GTDB taxonomy): Bacteria > Chloroflexota > Dehalococcoidia > Tepidiformales > Tepidiformaceae > CAZDZP01. The sequence continues at coordinate 719 of CAZDZP010000138.1, forward strand.
CCAACGTTCCGTCCACGGCGCGGCGGCACAGTTCGTTCGCTACGAAGAACGTGTCATGTCTGGCGCCGGCGCCGCGGTGAAATGGCTGGAACGCGCGAAGACGGCCGGCAAGATCGCCGCTGGTATCGCCAGCGGCGGGTACAGCCTCGGTGCGCAGGCATTGATCGCGGGCGGCTACACCTTCGCGCAGGAGGGCGCCCAGCAGGTGTCGGAAGTCGCCCACGGTCTTCGTGAATCGGTTGATCTAAAAGGCCTCGCTCAGAAGGCATCCGTCGAAGGCGCGATGTCGCTGTTCGGTGCGGTAACGCAAGGCGCGTTCGCGAAGACGCTAACTGCACGGTTCGGCGAGAAGCTCATTGCTGGTTACGGCCCTTGGGTAGCCCAGCGCGTGATTAGCGGTGCCGCCACAGCCACATCGCAGTTCTACGCGACCCCCGCGAACATCGTGCTTGAGCGAATCATCTCGGGTGGTCAGCTGCCCGGGAGTATTGAGGAATTCGCCGACATGGTCGTGGACGAGACGATCAAAGGGGTCGCCACTGACTTCGCACTGGGATTGCTGCCTGGAACTGGAACAGCCGATGCCACGGACGCCGCGGCTCCGCAGACAGGAAACCTGGGAGCCCCGACTCCCGCCAGCGCACCGGCTGCCGGCGGCCAGGCCCCGACGCAGGCCCCAGCACCGCCGCCCGGGATGAGCCCTACAGCCGCCGCCTTGCAGGCATTTGCCATGTCCCGGGCGGCGGCGCAACAAACTGGCCCGGCGCCGGCTACGTGGACTGGTGGCGCGGGTGGCATGCCGCCCCAAACACCCCATGGCGCTGGAACCCCCGCTGGTGGTGGCGGTGGCGGGAAGAACCCCTTCGCCAACCTGAGTGGCTCCGAAATCGATGCCTCCCTTGCGTCCATCACGGCTCGCGGGCCGCTCGACCGCCAGGCTCCGCCAGACTTGTCGAACCGCGCCGAGATCTTGGGCACCCTGGACAGGACGAACCCCATGGAAGTGTCCGGGTTTGCGGGGTCGCTGGCCGGTGCGAATCCCCGTTTCGGCGCCTTCGAACATCGCATCAAGACGGAGCAGGGGACCGAGGTAACTGCTGTCATCAAGGTGATGCGCGCAAATCGCGCCCAGGCCTTCCAGAACGAAGTCGCCGGTGCGAAGGCAGCCTCGGCGACCGGGCTTGGCCCGCCCTTCTATGGTGTCGTCGACGTTCCCGGTGGCCTCGCCTTCGCCATGGGGAAAGTTGAAGGCGGCTTCACCCAGAACTTCTCCAACGCCCCGAAGGACTCGCCCGAATACGCCACTGCGGCCGCTGAAACAGCGCAAGCCACCGCGGCCGTTTCGCCCCAAACGGTCCGCGACATGGAGAACTACGGCGATGCGCTCGTCCACCTTGGCTACCACTATTCCGGCGAGCTCCAGGGCCTGATCGGTCCGGACGGGCGCTGGCGGCCGATCGACTTCGCGGGCGTCTCGGCGCTACCGGCCGACCCGGCAGCACGTACCAAAGCCATCACCCGCCACCGCGACCAAATCACCGACGAAGTGAAGACGCTGGAAAAGCAGATGGCGAAGAGCCCGCCATCGAAGACTCCGTAGCCCCGTTCCGCACTGCCCATTGACCCCCCTCGCTTGGCATGCCTAGCCTGACCCATGCCTCCGAACGCCCCCTGTATCGGCTTCATTGGTACGGGCCGGCTCGCATCGGCTCTCACCGCCGGGCTGCAGTCCGTCGGCTACGCGGTGACCCACGTCGCGGGCCGCAATGCCGATTCGGCGGAGGTCCTCGCCGGGTTCCTTGGCCCCAATACCATGGCCGCTTCGTCCGGGTCAGAGGTCGCCGCAGCCTGCGATATCGTCTTTCTCGCGGTGCCTGACGGTGCCATCGAGCACGTCTGTTCCGCCATTGATTGGGAGCCGCGCCACCACGTGCTGCATTGCAGCGGTGCCCTTGGGCTCGGCGTACTCGCTCCCGTCACAAAGGCGGGGGCCACCGCCGGGTGCCTGCATCCCCTCCAGACTTTTCCCTCGCGCGTCCCCCAGCCGGAACGATTCGCAGGTGTCTATTGCGGCGTCGAGGGCGCGGCGTCACTCGCCTTCGACGTGGAGCAAGCAGCCATCGCCCTCGGCGTAACGCCCTTCCGCCTTGAAGGCATCGACCGCACCGCCTACCACGCGGCGGCTGTGTTCATGAGCAACCATGTCATCGCGCTCGCCAGCGCGGCCTCGCGCACCTGGGTCGCCGCGGGTCTCCCTTCCGAGATGGCCCGGCCTGCACTCTCTCCTCTGCTCTCCGCCGCCGCGGCCAACGTTGGGAGCATGGAACTGGTCGATGCGCTCACCGGCCCGGTTGCCCGCGGTGATGTCGCGACCGTTGAAGCCCACCTGCGTGCGCTCTCCGGCGAACCGGATTTGCTGGCGCTCTATCAACAGCTTTCCTCCGAACTCCTGCTACTCCCGTTGCACCATGACGCCGACATTGCAGCACAATTGGCAAGGCTCCTTGGCACCGGCGCGGGGCCAGAATAGTTCCGCCTTCACCCTCACATCGTTAGAGTATGACGAACCAAATGCCCGAGGAGGCAGCCCATATGGCAAGAGCCGGTACCCCCTACGATATTGACGCAGTTCGCGCGGAATGGGTGGGCAAGAAGACCGAACCCGCCGCAGGCCGTTACCCGGTTGAGTACGATCCCATCCGACGCCATTGCCACATGATCGACGACACCAATCCGCTCTTCCTCGACCCGGAATACGCTGCGAAAACGCGCCACGGCTCCGTCATCGCGCCGCCCGTCATGGCCGACTACTTCGCCGGGCAGGGAGTGTGGCCCCCGGCCGAAGGCGGACGCGTGCTGCTCCGCGAGGTGCCAACGCCCGGCGACCGCCTCGTGAACCTGGTCAACGAATTCGAGTACTTCAAGCCCATCAAGATCGGCGACCGGCTTTCCAGCTACCAGGTGATCGCCGATGTCTTCCAGAAGCCGACGCGGCTCGACCCCATTTCGACGTGGATCGTTTCCGAAACACACATCATCGACCAGGACGGCGAAACCGTAGCCATCGGCCGCAACACGCTCATGACCCATCGCCCACCCGAAGAGGTGGCAGCCGACCCCCACGGCACCGGAGGCAAAGAATGACGACGAACACCCGCACCCAGAATTTCTTCGAAGACGTCAGCGTTGGCGATGAGCTCCCTGGCTTCGATGTCCCCCTTGATGCAACGCGAATGGTGAAGCAGGTCAGCGGTTCGCAAGACTTCTACGCCGTGCACCACGACACCGCCTTCGCCCAGGCCGGCGGGCACCGCGACATCTTCTATAACACCGGCTTCATGCGAGCCAACCTCGCTCGTTTGCTCACCGACTTCGTTGGCGACGATGGGTGGGTGCGCAAGCTTCGTTTCGAAATGCGCCGCATGAACATGAACGGCGACACGATGCGCATCCGCGGCAGGGTCGCCGGCAAGCGCCCCGAAAGCAACGAGGTCGACATCGAACTCTGGGTCGAAAACGATCGCGAAGGCATCACGACCCCGGCCAGCGCGACGGTTACCCTGCCCAGCAAGCCCTAGGACGGCGGCGCCCCGCGCTTTCGTCGCTTCGGCGCGGTGCGCACCCGGACTTCACTTCTGTGAATCGGGTTTTGCCTGCGCGCATTGTGATCAGCTGTTGAGCCCCCGGCGTACAAAGGGTACATACCAAAGTACGTGCGAGCTTCTGCCCCGGGCGGGAGGACGCGAGGGGCTCTATGCACCGATACCAGTTCGCCGAAGATTCCGAGCTCGTCTCGCGAGTCGGGTCGGGCGACGAGGAAGCCCTCGCCGAGCTCTACGACCGCTATCATCGGCAGTGCTTCTCGTTCGCCGTGCGCATCCTCGGCAGCGACTCCGACGCCGAAGACGCCGTCCAGGAAAGCTTCGTCCGCGTATGGCGCAGCGCCCACAGGTTCGATGCCAAACGCGCGAGTCTCACCACCTGGCTGTTCTCAATCGTTCGCAACATCTGCGTTGACGAGTTGCGGCGGCGGCGCAGAAAGGTCCCTTCCGACAGCATTGGAGACACCGACGTGGCAGGAGAGACCCGAACCGAACAGGAGGTGGAGCGAGCGATGCTGGGCGAAGAAGTCCGGCGGCAACTTGCGGAGCTGCCCGGCGAGCAAAGGCGGGCCATCGAACTCGTGTACTTCCAGGGACTCAACAGCACCGAGGTCGGCGCGCTCCTCGATATCTCGGCGGGAACGGTGCGAAGCCGGCTCCGGCTCGGCCTTCTCAAGCTCGGTAGCATGTTCGAAGTTGGCGGCGAGGTGAAGCGATGACGCAGGAGCCAGTGCATCCCACGGAATGGATCCCCGAACTCGCGCTGGGCGTGCTTCCCGCGGACGAGGCCGACCCGGTTCGCGCCCACCTCGAAGGCTGCCCGGATTGCCGCGCCGAATACGAAACCATGATGAGCGCCGCACGACTCTTGCCGCTCGCCGCAACCCGTGAGACGCCGTCTGAAGATGGGCGAACACTCCTCCTGGAGCGAGTGCGCTCCGAGCCACGGAACGTCACCCGGATGCAGCAGTTCCAGCGGCGTGCCGGTTGGGTTACCGCGGCTGCGGCCGTTCTCTTGCTCGTGATGGTCGGCGGGGCCGGCTTCCTTGCGGGGCGCCAAACGGAAAACGATGGCCGGGACGCGCTCGTCCAACGGCAGGAGGCGATCGTCGTCGCCGCCGCAACGGGCGCCCTCGACGTCTCCAGCGGTGGCAGCGACGTGTCGCGCGTGACGTTGGTCCGCGCCCGCGACGAGGACGAGGGATTCGCCTACGTGGAGGACCTCCCTGAGCTGCCCGCGGGCCGCGCCTACCAGGCCTGGTTCAGCGAAGACGGTGCGACCTTCGAGCCGAGTTCCGTCTTCGACGTCGCAAGTGGAGGCGTATGGCTGACGGCCACAGGGGCGATGAGCGCCTACTCCGCGCTTGCCTTCACCATCGAAGATGAGGACGGTGCCGCCCAGCCCACGAGCGCTCCGTTCGTTGTCGTGCCCCTGGTGCCCAGCTCCGCGTCCCGATAGGCGCGGTGGAAGGGGCGCTCGATCAGGCTGGTGGCAACTGGTCGGTCTCCTGCAGCGTGCGGAAGATCTTGACGAACATGTCCTCGGTATCGACGCAGTCGTGGAACCCCGCCTTGCGGCCCGCGATGGTGCTGTTGAGGATGGGTTGGCCGGTGCCCCTGCCCGCGCCGAGCACCATGTCGGCATAGACGATCGAGTTGTAGCCGGCATAGTTGACGACATCTGGCGAAGCCTTCAGCCCGTGGCGCTCAACGATCGCGCGCCAGGTGGCGGCGTTCTCCGGCAGCCAATCAGCGAGGCGCACCGGGCGCTCGTCGCCGGCCTCCATTCCCAATGCCTGCGCGATCGCTGGCCAAACCGCCTTCCAGGTGAACACATCACCGTTCGTGAGGTTGAAGGTCCCTCCCCGGGCTGCATCGAATTCAGCCGCCCAGTGCAGCGCTGACGCAATCAGGTCGGCGTCCACCGCTTCGCGGACAACGGAAAAGCCACCCGCGCCGGGGAAGTGCAGCGGCTCGCCCTGTTCACGGAGGATCGCCGCGTATGCCCCGATGACAGGGATCGGGTTCATGTTGTTCGCACCCGCCACGCCATACACGACCGTGGGCCGCCAGACCGTCGTATCCCATGCCGCGCCCTTTTGCTTTTCGCGCAGGTAGTCTTCCTGGAGCCAGTAGAAGTTGGGGTGTTCGCGCCGGGGTTCGCGCTCACGGAGGGGGTTGCGCACCGTTTCGATGGCTATCGACGGGTGATGCAATCCGTAGGCTTTGGTGCCGTGCAGCAGCGAAACGTGCTCGATGGGAGACGCTTCGAGCAGCGGCTCCATGAGGTTCCGCAGCATCGAGGCATTCACCTCCATCGTCTCCTCATCGAGCCACCCCGTGAACAGCCCGGGCTTCTCGAAGAGCGCCGCGTAAGCAACGTGGGTTACCCCATTGAGGCCGCCGAAGGCAGATTTCGTCGCCGCAACATCGGTGAGGTCGACGGCGAGGTGCTCGACGTTCGCCGGCAGGCCCGCGGGCTTTCGCCGTGACACGCCGATCACCTCCCACCCGTGCGACCGCGCGAATCGCTGCATAGCGGCGAACCCAATCACCCCGGACGCACCGGCGATGAGTACCTTCTTGTTGGTCATGGACACCACTCCCTTCCGTCGAAGCCCAAGATAGTCCATCGCGGCAGGAAGAGACCCTTATGGCTTCTGCCTTGACGGCGGCCACCGGAACCGCAGACTGCGGGAAGGTGACA
>CAZDZP010000139.1:0-6962 GCA_964509855.1 uncultured Anaerolineaceae bacterium
CGTTCCCCGTCCGCCGACTTCCCATCCGAAGGGCCGACGGCGAGGAGCGCTGGATCGACCTGCACACGGCCGAAATTCGCTACGGCGGGAAAGCGGCGCAGCTTTACGCTGGATTCGACGTCACCGAACAGCACACGGCAGAAGACCGCATGCGCGCTTCGGAAGAGCGCGTGCGGACGATTCTTGAGTCGCTCCCGTGCGGGATCTGGATGCACGACGGCACGAATGCGCTCCTGCTGAACGATAGCTTCGTCACGCTCGCCGGCTATTCCCGCGAAGAACTCATGCAGCCCGACTTCCTGTTTGACCGGCTTTTTTCGCCCGAAGACAGCGCCATCATGCGGCAGCGAAGCCGCGATCGGTTCGTAGGCGGCGATGTCCCTGATCAGTACACGATCTGTCTCCACCGCGGAGATGGCACGGAACGCTGGATCGAAGTGAGCGCTATCACTATCGAGTATCAGGGTGCGCCCGCTGCATTGCTCGCTGTATTCGACGTCACCGAACGCGAAGCGGCAGAGCAGGCCCTGCGCGCTTCCGAAGAACGGCTCGCCCACATCCTGGAATCCATGCCCGTGGGCGTTTGGATGCACAACGGGCGCCACCCGGTTCTGCTCAACCGTTCCTTCGTCGAAATGACGGGCTACACCCGCGAAGAACTGCTCCAGCCGGAGTTCCTGATCGACCACCTTTTCAGCCCGGAAGAGCGGGAACGGATGCGCGCGCGCAGGGATGCCCGCGTCAGCGGAGGCGACGTACCGGGGACCTACACCGCCCGCCTGATTCGCGCCGACAGCACTGAACGCTGGATCGAAGTCAAGGCCATCAACATTCACTACCAGGGCGGACCCGCTGCCCTGCTGGCCGTGTTCGACGTGACAGACCGCGAGAACACACAGAAGGCGCTTCGCCAGTCCGAAGAACGCATGCGCATGGTGCTGGACGCACTGCCCTGCGGCGCATGGGTGTTCGACGGCGAGGCCATTGCGTACGTCAACCGCAGCCTTGCCGAACTCACCGGGCAATCACTGGAGAAGCTCAAGCAGACGGACTTCTTTGGCGAACACGTTGTCCACCCGGAAGATCGCGAGTGGATGTTGGAACGCGGCCGCGCCCGCCTGCGGGGCGAACCCGTTTCCCCGAACTACGAACTTCGCATCATCCGTGCCGACGGAGCCGTCCGCATCTTCTCGGTCGATGCCGCGACCATCCAGTTCGGCGGCAAGCCCGCCACGCTTGTGACCGTGTTCGACATCACCGAAAGGCGCAAGCTCGAAGAGGAACGGCGGGACTTTGAATCGCGTTTGCAGCAAACGCAGAAGCTGGAGAGCCTCGGCGTGCTTGCCGGGGGCATTGCCCACGACTTCAACAACCTGTTGGTGGGCATCCTCGGGAACGCCGACCTCGCGCTGAGCGATTTGCCGCCCGAATCGCCCGCGCGGCGGACCGTGGCCGATATCCAACTCGCCTCGCAGCGTGCCGCCGACCTCACGCGCCAAATGCTGGCCTACTCCGGCAAGGGGCGCTTCGTCATCGAGCAGCTCAACCTCTCGTTGTTGGTGGAGGAAATGACGCACCTGCTCGAGGTCTCGATCAACAAGTCGGTCGCGCTTCGCTATAACTTCGTGAAGGACCTTCCGCACATCGAAGCCGACGCCACGCAGGTGCGCCAGGTGGTGATGAACCTGATTACCAACGCGTCCGACGCCATCGGTTCCGGCTCCGGGGTGGTGGCCGTCAGGACGGGAACCATGCAGGCCGATGCTGACTACCTGCGTTCAACCTACTTGGACGACGAACTGCCCGAAGGCGAGTACGTGTACGTGGAGGTGTCGGACAACGGTTCGGGTATGGACGGACCAACGGCGGAGCGCATCTTCGACCCCTTCTTCACTACGAAATTCACCGGGCGCGGCCTGGGGCTGGCAGCGGTTCTGGGCATCGTGCGCGGCCACCGGGGCGCCATCAAGGTGTATAGCGAACCGGGCCGCGGCACCACCTTCAAGGTGCTCTTCCCGCGATCGACAAGCGATGCGGAGGCGCGTGTGGCCGGCCTACCCGCTGGCGAAGAATTCAAAGCCACCGGCAAAGTACTACTGGTCGACGACGATGACACCGTTCGCCGGGTCGCCGAACGAATGCTGGTCCGCGCCGGATTCGATGTGGTTGCCGCCGAGCGTGGAGAGCAAGCGCTGGACTTTTTCGCGAAAGACGGCCCCTTCGACTTGGTGGTGCTGGACCTCACCATGCCGGGCATGAATGGCGTGGAGGTGTTCCATGCGCTTCGCCGGCTCGACTCGCATGTCCGCGTCATCCTGATGAGTGGATACAACGAGCAGGACGCGACCAACGAGTTCGCCGGCAAAGGGCTAGCCGGGTTCATCCAGAAACCCTTCGTGCGCGGCGATTTGCTGGAGAAGATCCAGGACGCACTCGGCCGCTAGCGCAGCCCCGGCATCACCTGCTCCCCGAAGTGACGCATGGCCTTCAGATGCGCGGCGGGGTCGTTGCCAATGTTGCTGTTGAGCGTGTTGAAGGAAAGGTGCGTCGCGCCGCCCGCCTTCCAGACTTCGGCGTTGCGCGCCCAGGCATCTTCACCTTCGACCTGGAAAATGAACCCTTCGATGCCGAAGCTGGCCGGGTCCCGGCCTGCCTCAGTCACCATGCCGCGGATCTTTTCGAGATGGCCGGGCGTCTGGTCGGTGGTCATGCCGGAGAAGATGAAGCCGTCGCCGATGCGGGCGGCCCGGCGCAACGCGGCTTCCGCACGGCCGCCGAACCAGATGGGGATCTGCCGTCCGGAGCGAGGGAGAATGCCGGCGCGATCGATGCGGTGGTAGCGGCCGCTGTAGTCCAGCACGTCTTCGGACCAGAGCTTGCGCATCAGTTCGACCTGCTCGGCCTGGCGGGATCCACGGTGTTCGAAACCGTCGATGCCCAGCGCTTCGTATTCGACGAAGTTCCAACCCGTGCCGATGCCAAGCCGTAACCGTCCGCCGGAAAGCAGGTCCAGTTCCATCGCCTGCTTCGCCACCAGCGCGGTCTGCCGCTGGGGAAGGATGAGCACCCCGGTGGTGAATTCGATGGTGGACGTGATGGCCGCCCAGTAGGCGAAGAGCACGAACGGTTCGTGGAAAGGGGTCGCTTCGGTGTAGGGACCGGTCAGGCGCGGGTCGCGGCCTTCGTGGACGGCGCCAAGGACGTGGTCGTAGGCAAGGATGTGGTTGTAGCCAAGGGCTTCGGCGGTCTGCGCGAAATCGCGGATCGCGCCGAGGTCGTTGCCAAATTCGGTCTGAGGGAAAACAACACCAATGTTCATGGCGCGAATGCTACACGGGTCGGGTCATCTGCTGCTGTGTAATTGGGCGCGCCAGGCTTTTGAATGGTGCGGGGGCGCCCCGCGTCGCTACAATCTCGACGTATGGCCGACATGGGAAAGCGCAAATTAACGGCTACGGAAGAACGCCAGCTTGCTGCCGAACTCGAAGCAAGCAAAGGCGCCGACGAAGCCTGGGAGTTCGACGTGCCTCGCAAGGCGGTCTATCGCCCCGGGCGGGATGGCGAGTCGTCGTCAACCGAGAAGCGGCCCGGTAGCGCCGCTTAGGTTTACCCGGCTCCCTTACCCCGGCGTCAGCGTCAGCGTGTTTGCCGCGGCCTTCGCCACGTCCTCCGCGCGGTAGTGCATGGGGATGCGCTGGTGGGTGCGCCAGTACTCCAGCTGGTCCGAATAGTGCGCGGTGCCGGGTAGCCCGCTGACGCCCGCCGGCACCACGAAGCTCGCATGGTCCGGGTCGCTGAAGTCGATGGCCTGGCGATAGACGCTGAGAAGCTGCACGGTGAAGTCGCTCTTGCCGCTCCAGGTGTAGCCCGCGCACTGCAAGGTATCGGCGTCGCCGCCCACGGCCGCGCGCGGCGGGTCCAGCGCGCCATCCAATTCGGGGAAGGCGAAGCTCAAGGGGTGGCGGGACCCTGTGCGGTGCGTTTCGTCCCAGCGCCACTGCGCGCTGTCTTCCCCGGCGAAGGCGACCGCGCTCTGCCAGGCCTTTTCCAACGCGCCGGGCAATAGCTCGTCCCACGGGCGGCCGTCCGGCGCCACGTCGCGGTAGCGGCTGTCTAGTTGCGTAATCGTGTTGGCATTCCATTGGTTGAACAGCCGGGCGTAGGCGGCTGCGTCCTGCGCGAACAGCCAGTCCGAACGTTCCGCGCCAATCGCTGCGGTGACGATTGCCCGGGTGAATTCGCGCCGCACAAATGCGTAGAGCACTGGCTCAGCGCGGTCTGGGAGCAGGTCGCCGTCAAAACCGGCCAGCATCGCGCGAGCCTTTTCGGCATCGCCCTCGTAGGGTCCCATCCGCTGGAGGAAGTCGCCCATTGCCCGCGCGGCCAGCGAAACGCGGTCGCCCTGCATCCCCTTGATGAACTCCGGCGAAAGCGTACCCGTGCCGTTGAGCAGCTCACGAATGCGGTCCGCGCGGTGCGGCGAGGCGTAGAGGTCGGAGATGTATGGCTCGTCGCCGTCGACCACGCGCTGGTTGGCCGTCCCGACGTAGCCCTCTGGCGGGTTGATGGACTGTGGCATCTGCTCGAAGGGCACGTCGCCCAGCCATTCGTTTTCGCCGGTCCACCCCGGCGCGGGGATGCGCCGCCCCCGAGCCGAAGCCCGCACCGGCACACGTCCGCGCGTAAGGAAGCCGATGTTCCCGCTCGTGTCGGCCGAAAGGATGCTGTTGACGGGGTCCACCCACTGGCGCTGGGTTTCGTGGAGTTCGGCGACCGTCTTCACCTTTGTCATGGGGCGCAGGCATTCCCACTGCGGGCTGGGGCGCTCGGTCGCGGTGTACTTCAACGCCAGGCCGAAGCCTTTACGCGGGTCGCCGTGCACGATGGGCCCGTGTTCTGTGGCCCACGTTTCGATGATCACGTCTTCGCCGCCACGTACGACAATGCGTTCTTCGCGGTGGTCGGCGTCCTTCCAGCCATCGGGCGTTTCGTACCGTGTCGCATTGGCGGTGTCGAAGCGTTCGATGAACAGGTCCTGGTAGTCGGCCTGGGTGTGGGTGATGTTCCAACCAACCGACCCGTTGTAGCCGAAGTGCGGGAAGCCCGGCACCCCGGCGAAGGTCGCGCCGATGACATCGAAGTCCGGGCAGGAAACGTGTACCTGCCAGTAGGCGTTCGGAACGTCGAGCGCGCGGTGGCTATCGTTGCAGAGCACGGCAGCGCCAGTAGTGACCCGCTCGCCGGTGACAACCCAGGAGTTCGACCCGCCCTCCAGTTCGGCAAGGAATCCGAGCGTTTCCGAGGCGGCGGCGATGTCGGCGGCCGCGTCCTCCATGAGCGTCTTCACGCCGGTGCCGGGTGGCAGGATAACCGACGACCCCTCCGGCGAACCGGCGTGCGGGAGCTTCGCCATCGCCTCCGGGCCAACCAGCGAAAGGAAGTGTCCCCACGCCACTTTCTGTTGCCACAGCCCCATGAGTACGTGGCGAATCTTGAACACCGCCACGGAATGCCACGGCTCCCAGCGCTCAGGGCGGATGCCGCAGAGCTCGTACTCCACTGGCAGCGGCTGGCCGGATTCGAGGAAGGCGTTCACCCCGGCCGCGTAGGCTTCGAACATCTCCCGTGTCTCCGAAGACATCGCGGCGATGTCGGCGTGGGCGGCTTCTTCGATGCGCATGCGGCGGGCGAGGATGTCGGCGGCGACGGCTGCCTGCCCGGCGAAGCGTGCGTTCGGCCCGGCGGCTTCAGCCCAGCGGCCCACGGCGCGGCGGCGGTCGAACTCCATCTGCCAGAGGCGGTCCTGCGCGGCGGCGTAGCCTTGCCCGAACCAGGCGTCGTGTTCGTTCTGCGCAGTCACGTGGCCGACGCCAAAGGAATCGCGCCGCAGTGTGATCGTAGCCTTTGCACCAGGCGCCGAGAGTTCGCCATCCATTTGTGGTAGCGCGCCCGCCGTGTCGATCCGTGGTTTCTGTGCAGTCATCCTTCACCCCCGCCGTGTGGTCGCGGGGATAGTAGCAGGGTTCATCGCGGCGGGTCTCGTGGGTGGGGCGGGCGAGCCACCCGCTCATGCAGAACATTCGCGGGGGATCGCGCCATCCGGTGTGCTCGCCCGGCCCAACTATCCAGACACAGCAGGCTATCGATCCCTTAACAACGCGACTCCACCGAACTACTCCGGCGTCAACAGCGTTCGCGCGATCGTCTCCAGCTCTTGCCGCATAGCCGCGGTGTCCTCCACGCTCGCCCATGGCCCAATGCGCAGGACCGCGACCAGGTAGGTGCTCAGCAGCATCCGGCCCGTCGTGTCCGCCGGGAGCTTTCGAATCACCCCCTGGTCCATGCCGTCTTGCAGCAGCCCCGCCACCATGTCGTAGAGCGCCTTCCCGGCGCCGCCACCAAGTTCGGCCGAACGCCCGGATTGGAAAACGCCGCGCACAATCGGCCCGTTCGCGATCAAAAACTTCGACCACAGGTCCAGCACCGCGAACATCTGGTCGAGCGGCGTCTTCGACGTGTTCAGCAACTCGCCATATTCGGCCACGGTCTCCTGCCCGAGCGACCACAGCACCTCGTGGAGCAAGTCGTCCTTGGAAGGGAAGTAGCCGTAGAGCGTGCCCACGCCCGTCTTTGCGCGGTGGGCGACCATTGCCACGCTCGTGTCTTCGTAGCCCTTATCGCGGAACAGGGCGCTGGCGGCGGCGATGATGCGGGTACGCGTCTTTGCCTTGCGCTCGGCGAGCGTTTGCCGCTTCGGGGCGCGCGCGGGCTTGCGAGTTGCTGGTTTTCGAATCGTCGGTGCTTCTGTCATCGCGTACTCCACACACAGCCGCTCGAAGCCAGCGCCGACCATAGCGCGGGTCCTGGAGCGGTCCAGGAAGGGGGCTTTTAGGAGGTTTGCCAGCTCACGTCGCCGTGCAAGTCCGGGTCGTGTTCGCGTGACGCGAAGTCAGCGTATTCGG
>CAZDZP010000140.1:0-6949 GCA_964509855.1 uncultured Anaerolineaceae bacterium
GACTTCTACCAGGTCGACCTGCAGCGCCCCATCACGACGAACATTACCGTCGTCACCGTGGACGAATCCCCCGCAGTCCGCGACCTCGCCGGCACCTTGATGCAGCTCGTGGAGAACGTCACCGTTCGCTGTCTCCCGCTCGATATCCCCGGCCCGATCGAGATTTCGATCGCGGTGCTCAAGGACTTCGACACCACCCTCACCGTCGCTGACCTGTCCGTGCCGGAGAACGTGGAGATCGTTACCGACCCGAGCGTGCCCGTTGTCACGGTCAACGCTCCCCGCCTGCGCCTCAAGGGCGAAGATGGCGAGGACGAGGAAGAGGGCGAAGAGGGAGCCACCGAGGCTGCCGAAGGCGAAGATGCCGAGGCGGAAGCCGGCGGCGAAGCTTCGGACGAAGGCTAAGCCACCTGCATGGCAGACGACCGGGCCTATCCTTCCGACCCGGCTGAGGCTGGCCGCGAACTGTTTGTTCGCTGGCTTGGCGCTCACTACGCCCGGAGCACCTCGCTCACATCCTTCACCATCGAAGAAGGGTTGGGGACGGGCGAGGTTGCCGTGGGCCGGCGTTTCAAGCTTTCGCTCGCGGTGCTCGACACGCTCAGTGGCGATACCACGCTGCCATACGAAGCCGCCCGTGCCGCCCTTGAAAAGCGCCTCGACCAGGCAGGGCGCAGTGTCGTTGTCTGGGCCCCGCGAGGCGCAAAGCTGCCCGGGGAAGAACCGGCGCTTAGCGCATTTACGGTTGCGCTAGACGAAGCGACAGCGCTCGAAGACGGCCGCCTCGAAGTGCGACAGCCATGCACGCTCTATCTGCGCCGCACTTCCAACACAGGGTCTGTGGTGACCGTCCTCGGCGGCCTTGCCGGGCATTGGGCGCAGTTCACCAACAAGGTCCCCGGTTCCTTCCAACTCAACTCCGCCGAACTGCTGCGATTGCCCGCCAGCGAAGACGAACGCCTCGAACTCGCGAATCGTATCGTCAACGCCGCGGCCCAGCCGGAAATCGACGACGGCATGAACATCGCCGCGACCGACGTTTGGACAGCGAATGCGCTCGAAGATGGCCGCTCCTACGTGCTTGGTACACCAGCCGTTGAGTCCGATGAAACCAGCGCCCAGCTTCGCCGCAACCTTCGCCGCCTGCTGAAAGCTGCTGAGCCGGTTGCCCGCTCCGACGCGGATGCGCGCGCGCTCGTGGTCCTCGGCGCATCCACCTACGCCGATGACGAGAAGCTCTCATGGGCGCTCCGCGGCATGGACCCACGCCTCTACTCCGGGTTCGATATCATCACCGTCGTCACCGACGGAGTGGTGAAGGTCGTGCTCATGCCTCCTGCGCGCTCGCTGCCCTGGGACGCGCCGCTGGGCTAGGACTGCATCGTCCGTTACCGTCGGGGCGATAATCGCACTCGGGGGAACGCCGTGGACAAGGAACGAATAGGATTTGTGGGGCTCGGGATCATGGGCGGGCCAATGGCGGCGAACATCGCGCGCGCAGGCTTTCCTCTTACCGTTTGGAACCGCAGCCCCGAGAAGGCCGATCCCCTCGTCGAACTTGGCGCGGAAGTTGCTGATTCGCCCGCAGCTGTAGCCGAAGCCTCCGACATCATCATCTCCTGCGTCAGTGACTCGCCGGATGTGCGCGAAGTGGCTCTCGGGACGGGGGGCATCGTTGAGGGCGCGAAAGTCGGCAGCGCCTACATCGATTGCTCGACGATTTCGCCTGCTGTGGCGCGCGAAGTTGGCGAAGCGCTCGATGGCCGAGGAATCTCGATGCTCGATGCGCCAATCAGTGGCGGCGACGTGGGGGCTAAGGCGGGCACCCTCGCCATCATGGTTGGCGGCGACCCGGTCACATTCGAACGCTGTCTCCCGGTGATGGAAGCGATGGGCAAGACCATCGTCCACGTCGGCCCTTCAGGTTCCGGGCAGGTCGTGAAGTTGTGCAACCAGGTCGCCGGTGGTCTCAACCTGCTTGCAATGTCCGAAGCGATTTCCCTGGCGCGGCAGGCGGGAGTCGACCCGGCGAAGATGCTGGAAGTAGTGAGCGCCGGCGCTGCTGGCTCGTGGATGCTCTCCAACCTCGGGCCGCGGGCCGTAAACGGTGACTTCGCTCCCGGCTTCATGGTCGAACTCATGCAAAAGGACTTGCGGCTCGTGATGGAAACGGCAGCGGTGACCTCGACATCCTTGCCCGGGTCCGCGCTGGTGCAACAGTTGTTCCGCGTCCTGGAGTCTCGTGGTCGCGGACGCGAAGGTACGCAGGCGCTTGTCGACGCGCTCGCCATACTTTCAGGAGAGACCGAATCGAGCTAGGCGACTGAGGGGTCGTCGTCCGGTCGGAAGGTGACGCGTGCCAGCGGGGTGAAGCGGCGCTGCTCGCGAATCTGTTCCTCCGCCAACGCGACCAGCTCCTTGCAGGAGACGCCCGTGCCGCATGCCATGCCGAACGTGACAGAAACGGGCACGTCGCCATCGGAGTCGTTGGTGTTCATGCGCTCCAGTTCCTGGGCGATGCGGCGCGCGACCCGGCGGCAGATGTCGAGGTTGGAATCGGCAAGCGCGACAGCGAAGGTGTCCCCTTCGAGCCGGCCCGAAACATCGCTTCCGCGAATCGAATGGATGATCCCGCGAGCGGCGCGGCGGATCATGCGGTCGCCAGCGTCGTTGCCATAGTTGTGGTTCACCATCCCCGTGCCCACCACGTTCAGGAGAAGAATGCTGACCGGGGCATCGGCGAAGCGGTCGAGCCGGTCAAAGTGATCTTCGAGCCCGCTGCGATTGAGAAGCCCGGTGAGCGGGTCTGTACACGATTCGCGTTCCAGCCAGCGCACCATCGTGTCGCGGCGGCGTTTCGATCGGGCTGCGTGAACTGCGCCCACAACGAAGGCTTCTAGGGTCTCGGCGTCGCTCAGGTGAGAGTCGCTGAGTGCAACTGCCGGGGGAGCAGCCGTCGCACCGAGCACCAGCACGGCCACGGCCGTTGACCTTTCGGTCGCAGTGGCCAGGCCAGTTGAGATGTCGTTCCAGGATTCAGGATCAACGAGGAGCACGTCGATGCGACCGGTGCTGATCTGTGCCACCGCGTCTTCCATGCTGCGTGCGCTGAGTACGTGAGCACAATCGAGCTTACGCAGTTGTTGGCGTGCCTTGCGCAGCCCGTCGGTTGATGGGCCGGCCAACAGCACGCGAAGTACGCCACGCCTTGAATCTGCAGGGACTGTTGCCACGGTCATTCCACACCACCCTTGGTGTGGATATCGGCAGCGATCCCGCCGCTCAAGAGGTGGAATCTCGGGAAATTCCCGGTGACAGCGCTACGCGCGACGGACGAACTAGCCGAAGAGGGGGCCGCCCGGGTCCAGCACCGTCCCGTCGGTCGAGATAACAGCCGGCCGTTCTTCGCAGTAGCCGTCGTTTTCGCACTTGTCGAAGGAAAAGGCCTGCTTCTTGCCATCGAAATGAATGTGCCAGGAACCGAGCGCCAGGCTCTCGCGTCCCTTCTCTTGCTCGGCGGTGAGAATGGCGATCAACGCCGCAATCTGTTCGCGACCCATGGAGTACTCCTGTTGCGCTTTGTTCCGCTACTCGCCACCCACGACATCCACGGTGGGCTCTGCGGCGGGGACGAGTGTGGGCGTCCGGTTGTTCAATGCAAAGTAGATGATAGTGGCTGCGGCCGAGATAACCAGCACGCCGATACCGAGCAGGAAGCTGGTTTCGCGTTCGCCGATGCGGTCCGCCAACAGCCCAACCGGCAGTCCCGCCACGCCGTTGAATCCCCACGCCAGCATGGTCAGCGACATCACGCGACCGTAGTAGGCGGGCTCGGACTCTCGCATCAGGAGAGCGCTGTTCAACATCTGAAACGCGCCGGTGCCCGCCCCCGAAACCAGCATGACCATGCAGAGCGCGAAGAAGTTCGGGACGAAGGCCATGCTCAGCTGCGAAATGCCGAGCAGCGCCGCCCCTACGAACATCAGTGGAAAGGCGAACCGCGATCCGGCCAGCCCGGCCAACCCGATCGTGGCGGACAGCCCCGTGATCGAACTGACGACAAGCAGAATCCACAGCCGTTCGGCGTTGGTGTCGAGTTCGTTTTCCAGCAGGCCCGGCAACACCACCTGCCAGCTAAACCCGGTGATGACGATAAGGATGAAGCTGTAGGCGAGGAGTTGGAGCTGAGGCCGCTCCTGCAGGTGCCGCCACCCTTCGGCGAGGTCGCCAAAGACGCTCTTGGGCTGGGCGCTGACCGGCCTCGGCTGGCTTTGCGGGAGCCGCCAGAGCGTCGCGACCACGACCACGAACACCAGCCCCATGAAGATGTATGCGCCGCCCGTCCCAATGAACGAAATCGCGATGAGCACCCCGGCGATCAGTGGGCCTACGATCCGGGTAGCTGTCATCGCCACCTGCGTGAGCGCCATGCCGTTGGGGATCATCGGGCGGGGTAGAAGTTCGCCGACCCACGCCTGGCGGGCGGGCCCGATGAACGAAAACACGCAGCCCATCACGAAGGTCGAGACTGCCAGCCAGATGATGGTGATCTGATCCGTCAGGATAAGCAGGCCGACGATGAAGAACGACGCTCCGATGGTGCTCTGCCCGATGAGCAGCAGTTTGCGCTTGGATACGCGGTCCGCGATTGCCCCACCGAATGGCGACACGATGAGCGTCGAAACGCCCATGCCGATGCCGACAAAGCCAACGGCGCCGTTCTTCCCGGTCAGGTCGAAGGCAACAACGCTTTGCACGATCCACTGCATCTGGAACGCCAGAAACGCAAGGGCCGTGCCGAACCAGAGGATGCGGTACTGGGGGTTGTGAAGTGCTGCGAAGGTGGTCTCTGCCCACCGGCGAAACATTTGGGTGATCCTAATCGAAGCGATTCTGCTGCGCTATAGGTTTCGCGTGATTGCGCGTCCCCGGCTCGCGCCACACATCGCGTAAACTTGCCGGATATGGCTAGCATCTTTGTCACCCGAAGCATCCCCGGCACCGCGGCCGACACCCTGCGCGAAGGCGGCCACGACGTTACCATTTGGCCGGGAGAGCTTCCCCCGCCACCGGCTGACCTCGCTGCTGCGCTTCGTCATTCTGACGCGGCCATGACCATGGTGACGGACCGCGTTTCCGCCGAAGTGCTCGAAGTCAGCCCACGTCTCCGCATTCTTGCCAACATGGCCGTGGGCTACGACAACGTAGTCCCTTCCGAAGCTGCGGATCGCGGCGTGTGGCTCACCAACACCCCCGGCGTGCTCGCCGAGACCACCGCCGACTTCGCCTGGAGCATCATGATGAGCGCCGCGCGCAACGTCGCCCTCAGCGACCGCGAAACGCGCGACGGCAAGTGGAAAACGTGGTCGCCCACTGGCTACCTCGGCGTCGACATCCACGGCGCCACCCTCGGCGTTGTCGGCCTGGGCGAAATCGGGGAGGCCTTCGCGCGGCGTGCCTCTGGCTTCGCCATGAAGGTGCTCTACCACAGTCGCACGCGGAAGGAAGACCTCGAGCGCTCCGAAGGCTGGGAATACGCCTCGCTCGAAGATCTCCTGGAGCAGTCGGATTTCGTTTCGCTGCACGTGCCGCTTACCCCGGAGACGCGCCACTACCTTGGCGCAGTACACTTCGCCCGCATGAAGCCCACGTCAATCCTGGTGAACACCGCCCGCGGCACGGTCATCGACCAGGACGCCCTTGTCGAAGCGCTGCGAAACGGGCGTCCTGGTGGCGCCGCGCTCGACGTAACCGACCCGGAGCCGCTGCCCTCGGATCATCCGCTGTTCGGGTTCCCGAACGTTGTCATTACACCGCACATTGCCAGCGCCAGCCTGGACACGCGTTCACGCATGGCCGAAATGGCGGCCCGAAACATTCTCGCAGTGCTTGAAGGGAAGGAGCCACCGAACGCGGTCAACCGGCCCGAAAACCCCCGGACGCCCCAATCCTGAACCTTTGCGCGTGCCTGAACTTCACAGAATGAGGCAAACACGCCAAACTGGTGACCTACCGGGCGCAGCCTCCGCGTTGTTGCCCTCCATTGGAGTGTCCATTTGACGAAGAAGGCTGCGGGAAACGGCAACCTCTGGCTTGCCGAAGAACTCTGGCAACTCGATGCCATCGAGTTCGGCGACTTTACCCTCGGGCGCACAGCGGTCAATTCGCCGCTGTACATCAACGTGCGCCGTCTCATTAGCAAACCGCGCGTGCTCAAGCGCTGCGCAAGCATCATCAAGCAGGAACTCGAAACGCTGCTCTCGATGAAGAACCCGCACGTGCAACCATTCTCGGTGATGTGCGGCGTGCCCTTCGGCGGTCTGCATATTGGCACCGCGCTTTCACTCGATGCCAACATCCCCATGATCTACATCCATCCGCCGGCCTCGCAAAAGTCCGAGATGATCGAAGGCAACTATGTCCCCGGGCAAACCTGCCTGGTGGTGGACGACCTCATCACCGGTGGCGGTAGCATCCTCCAGGCGGCAAGGACGCTCGGGGAGGCTGGCCTGGTTGTCCGTGACGCCGTCGCCGTGATTGACCGCCAGGAAGGTGGCCGGGACGCGCTGAAGGCCGCTGGCATCAACCTCATCAGCATCCTCACGCTGGAACAGATCGCCAACTACCTCATGGCCGCCGGCCACATCCAGGAAGCGCAGTACCGCGCCACGATGGAATACCTGGAGCGAACGGGCAGTCTCTAGACCCGTCACTTTTCCTTGCCCTACCGCCATGTACAGGATGTACGGGTGAAAAAGACCGAGGGCACGGAGGACGAGGACACGCTTGCATCCGCAATCGGCCCGCTTGCGGGCGCTTCTGGCGCCGAAGAGATCCAGTCGGACCTCGCGGCGCGCGCTGCCCGGCAGGACAGTGATGCCTGGTCGCAAATCTTCGACCAGCACTTCCGCGCCATTTTCACTTTCGTCCGCTACCGCGTGCGCAACGC
>CAZDZP010000141.1:0-6829 GCA_964509855.1 uncultured Anaerolineaceae bacterium
GTCGCCGCGAGCGAGTTCGCTCACCTTTCGGGCGCATGGAACGCGACCGTTGGTGTCGACGATCTTCGCTTCGTCCCCACCCTGTTCCAATCACTCACAGCCTTGTTGCTCAACATCGACGCCTCCGAGGTCTGGCCGCGCGTGCTCGCATTCACGGCGACTTGCACCATCCCTTTTGCGGTCTTTCGGCTACGCACCGCCATTGGCGAGGGACCGGCGCTGGTCATGCTCGTGCTCCTCGCCTTGAGCGCCCCCCTCGTAGGGCTAGGCGCGAGCGCTTCCGCTCACGGCTTCGATGTTGCCATCACCCTGTGGCTGGCGGTCGCGGTCGTTAACCGCCAGGTCCCGGTTGCAGTGGTGGGACTGTTCGCGTTCCTGGTCGCCACTGCAGGCCCCCTCCCGGCGGCCCTGGCTCTCGCCTTCGCGCTCGTTCGACTGGCACGAGCGGACTACCCCGGAACACCAACGCTGCTCGCCATCGCGGTCGGCGCTCTAGCGGGGGTGTTTGCCGCCAGCGTGGGCTTCGGGTGGGGTTGGCAGGGCATCGTCATTCCTCCGGTCATGGCGCTTACGCTTGCAATCGAACACGCATGGGCCTCCGCAAAAGGCTGGCAACTGCTCCTGCTTTACGGTTGGCCGTTGGCAGCCGCGGGTGTCCTGGCATCCGCCTTCCAGCTTCGCGATCGAATCAAGGCACGCTCGTGGCACGTTGGCGACGCGCCGGACTGGAGCAACCTGGCTTTGGCCTGGTTCGCCCTCAACATCCTATGGTGCATCGCGACGCTCGGAACGGGTACCGAGATTCCCCTTGCGGGACTCGCGCTTTCCGCCGCGGCCGTCGTCGCCATTCCCGGCGCCAGGCTGATCGAGGCCATCATCGCTGCGGACTGGCGACGCGCCTCACTTCCCGTGGGGCTGGCGTTGTTCTTTCTCTCCATCGCTGGAGTGGTGGTCGTTAGCTGGGCCCGATTCGACAATGGCGGCCCCGCTGGCGAGCTCTTGCTCAGCGCGTTTCTCGTCGCTTCGGGCGTCGCGTTGCTCCTCTACTTCTTGTGGCGCACCCCGGCGCGGGACTCTCTTGAGAACGCCTGGTTCGCCACCAGCGACTTCGCCCGTGAGGCCTGGGACGGTGACTGGCGCAACGCCGCCCTGGCCGTCATCGCTGTCCTCGCCGGCTTCGCACTCGTTGCTTTTGCAGCCGTCACCTGGGCATCGGGTGATTCGACGGGCCGCCGGGGCGAGGCCGTCGTTGTCGCCGCGCTAGTGTTGCTCTCCGCTGCCATCGTCGCGGGAATGTTGGCCATGCCCCGCATACGCGCTGCCGCAGCGGTTGTTGTCTTTGCCGTCGTCGCCGTCCCTTTCCTGTCCGGTGCGATGCTCATCGGGCTGAGTGGCCCCTCTGAGCCGCTCAACTCCCCCGTGAGCACGTTCCAGGCGCGCAACCTTCGCGATATCGCCCTGACCCAGGCTTCCGAACGCGGCGGCACCATTGTCGTGCACGACTCGCTTCGGGATGACATAACCTGGCCCTTTCGTGAATCTGGCGACATCGTCATCGCCACGAACGTGCCCGCTGAGGCGACAATCGTCATCTGGCCAACATCGTTGCCTGCCCCTCCCGGCCTCGTTGCGCTCGACGGCCCCTGGAGCCTGGTTCGCACAGTACCAGCGCCAACCGACAGCTTCCTTCGCTACGTCCGCTGGTTTGCCGACCGCAACTACCTGGCGATGGAGCCAGCGCCGGTCGCCGTATACGGGAGGGCAAGCGAATGACCTCCCCCGGCATCATCGGCGGCAGTGCTCCCGCGCTTGCCTTTGAACGTCTTCGCGCGTTACGCATTCCCATCACTTTCGAAGTGGCGTGCTATGCCGTGGTCTTCGCGTTCGCCATCGGATTCCGGCTGTGGGACCTTGGCGCGAGCGCTCTGCACCACGACGAAAGCATCCACGCCCAGTGGTCCTGGGACCTCGCTCGCGGCCAGTACACCCACAACCCCATTTTCCACGGCCCGCTGTACTACCACGCCCAGGCGCTGGTGTTCCAAATTTTCGGGGCCTCGGACTACACATCCCGGCTATCGGCGGCGCTCTTCGGAATAGTCCTCTGCGCATTGCCGCTGCTCCTTCGCCGGCGTCTTGGTCCTGTGGGCACGCTGGCCGCCGTCGCGTTCATCGCGTTCTCCCCCACGATCGTCTATTACAGCCGCTTCATGCGTGAAGACATCTACATGGCGATGTTCACCATGCTCATGGCGGCCGCCCTCTGGCGGTACATCGACGGCGGCCGCGACCGCTGGCTCATCGTCTTCGCGTTGGCGCTGGCAGGCTCGCTCGCAACCAAAGAAGCGACGTTCCTCATCGTCGCCATCTTCCTGCTCTACACCAACGCGATGATCGCCATCAGCCTCGCCGAACAGACACTGGCAAATCGCCAGGCTACGGAGCCGTGGCGAAAATGGGTGCTGGCGGCGGGACTCTTCCCTTACGCGTGGGCGATTGTCGCGCTCTGGCCAATGCTGGGTGGGATTCGAAAGGGCGCGGCCTGGGCCCAACTCCCACGCGCCGGCGACGTGCTCATCATCCTTGGCACGCTCATCGTTCCCTTGCTTGCGCCAGTGCTGAAGAGTCCCCTGGAATCCCTTGGCGTGGTCAACGCAGGGCAACTCGACTGGCCGGGCGTCTGCCAGTCGGCGGCCGCCACTGCGGGCAACAATCAGCTCGCGCTCGGGGGCATCTTCCTCATGGCCTGTGCAGGATCGGCGTTCATCGGTCTCCAGTGGCGGCCAAGAACTTGGGCCATCGCTGCCGGCGGTGCCGCGCTCCTCTACCTGACGCTCATGACCACCGTGTGGACGAACTTCGGCGGCCTCTGTTCCGGTCCCTGGGGCTCGCTCGACTACTGGCTTTCGCAGCAGGAGGAATACCGTGGCAACCAGCCCTGGTTCTACTACTTCATGCTCATGCCGGCCTACGAGTTCCTGCCGCTGCTGATTGCGGGGGCGGGCATCTGGTGGGCAACCTTCCGCGGCAACGCTTTCTCCCGCTTCCTCGTGTTCTGGATTGCCGGCACCTGGATCACGCTCTCGTGGGCCGGTGAAAAGATGCCCTGGCTGAACACGCACATCGCGTTGCCCACCGCTCTCCTTGCCGCCTGGACGATTCAACGCGCTTGGAATGCCTGGGACCCCAAACCGGACATGGACCGCCGTCTCGCGCTCAACCTGCTGGGCATCGGGATAATCGCTGCCGCTGCCGTACTGCTCGCCGCCTTCTTGCCGGGTGGTCCGATTCTCGTCGCGATTCGCCTCGCCCTCGTTGCCGCCGTTGTCCCCCTCGCGGTGTTCTTCGCGAAGCCTTTCGGCAAGGCGGCGCTCCCAACATTCCTCATCGTGGTCTTGGTCGGCGCAATGGCCTTCTTCTCGCTTCGCACGATGGTGATGGTCTCGTACGTACGGGGCGACGTGCCGAAGGATTTGCTCATCTACACGCAGTCCTCGCCGGAAATCCCGAAGCTCATGGCCGACATCGAAAGGCTCGCCGCCGCAACCGGGAAGGGCTACGACCTCCCCATCGCAATCGATTCGGCCGACTCTTTCGCGTGGCCGTGGGCGTGGTACCTGCGCGACTACAAAGCCGTGAGCTATGCCGACTTCCGCAGCAGCGTTCCTTCCGGCGAATGGGACGTGATGCTTATCAACGAGTCGAACGTCTCTCGCGTCAACGATCACCTCTCAGGGCTGGCTTCGCAGCCCTACGCCACGCCAGAGCGCTATCCCCATCGTTGGTGGTACGACGAAACCTACAAACAGCAGATGTCCGTTGTGGAGGGCCAGGCCTGCACCGCTTCCGGCGGTGAGTGCGGACCCTTCAAGCCGTGGGTCAACATTGGTTCCGGAACGCACCTTGGTGCCCCGAACGTCGATGTCCTGCGGACGCTGTGGACAGGCGTAACCGAACGCGGCTTCCTCTCCGCCTGGTTCCACTACTGGCGCGACCACGACCCGGGTCGACCGCCGGGGTCCATCAATGGCTTTGCCTACTTCCCCGCGAACTTCGATCGCGAAACGGGCCAGATTTCCGTTGAGCCGGTTGAGGTGTCCGAACCCACCGAGGATTCGGAAGGGCGCCCCGTTTTCGGTGGTCTCGGGTTCGCGCCCGGCCAATTCTTCGGCCCCATCGATATTGCGGGCGACGCAGAAGGCAATCTCTATATCGTCGATCGCACGACTCGCCGCTTGCAGAAGTTCGACGCTGCCGGCAACTACGTAGCGGGTGTCGACGTTCGCGGTCCTGGTGGTACCGGCGACTCGGAGCCCTGGGGTGTGACCGTCGCGCCCGATGGCCGGGTCGTCGTCGCAGACACATTTGGCTGGAAGATCCGCGTCTTCGATGCAAACCTGCAGCCGCTCACCGAGTTCGGCGACCCGCCCGTCAGCGCCGAGCCCGGCCCCTTCGATCTCTTTGGTCCACGCGACGCCGTCGTTGCACCCGATGGTAACCTCTGGGTTACCGATACGGGCCATGACCGCATCCAGGTGTACACACTCGAAGGCGAATACGTTCGCACCGTGGGTTCAAGCGGTTCCGGGCCCGGGCAGTTGGACGAACCCGTGGGCTTGGCGGTTTCGGAAGATGGCACCCTGGCCGTAGCCGACATGCTGAACGGCCGCGTGCAGTTCTTCGATGTCGAAGGCAACCCCACCGGCGAGTTCCCGGTCCAGGGTTGGGGCGGCGAGGATGTCACCGACAAGCCCTACCTTCAGTTCCTCGACGATGGGCGCATTGCACTCTCATTGCCTGGCCTGAACGACGTGCGGGTCTATTCCGCCACCGGCGAACTGGAGCACAGCTTCGTAGCCGACGCCAACCTCGCCGAGCCACTGGAACAGCCATACGGGTTGTTACCGGTGGCCGATGGTAAGCTCTGGGTTGTAGAAGGTGGCAGCGGTCGAGTGCGCCTGTTTGACCTCCCCTGATTTAACCAAGGATCGGTGTCCCGCGTTGCTCCGTTCGAAGCAGTTTTGGGCTGGTCTCATCATCAGCGTGGTTTTTATCGCGCTCTTTCTGCGTGCCACCCACCCGCGCGAAATCATGACCGCCTTCGGGCAGGCCAACTACTGGTACATGATCCCGGCGATCGGCGTGCTCTTCATTGCCCTTACGCTGCGCTGCATCCGCTGGTCCATTCTCATGCGCCCTGTGAAGAAGATCCCGCCGAGACGCCTGTTTTCCTACGCGATCATCGGATACATGGCCAACAACCTGCTCCCCGCCCGCGCCGGCGAGGTTGTCCGCGCCGTAGTCCTTGGTGAACGCGAAAAGGTCTCCCGCACCGCCACGCTCGGCACCATTGCTGTCGAGCGTCTCTTCGACGGCACCATGCTCGTGCTGCTCCTGCTGGTGTCGGGCGCCTTCGTTGGTTTCGGCGACAGCCGCCTGCGCCTTATCGCCGTGGCATCCACGGTACTGTTCATCGTCGCGCTCTCCGTCTTCTACTTCATCACGCTTTCCGAACCCCGGGCCAAGCGCCTGATGCACTGGGCCGTGCGGTTTCTTCCAAAGCGGCTCGAAGACCAGGCCACCCACATCGCTGACTCACTCGTGCTGAGCCTCCGCAGCGTCCACGACGTGCGCGCTTTGCTCTCCGTCCTCGTACTCAGCGCGCTCGCCTGGACCGTCGAAGCGGGCGCCTATGCCATCATCGGCCTCGGGTTCGATCTCGGCGTGAGTTTTGGCCACTACTGCCTGCTGCTCTCCGCAGCGAACCTTGCAATCATCATCCCCACCTTCTTCGGCGGCACCGGTCCTTTCGAATGGGCCGCGAAACTCGTCCTGATCGGGGCGGGTGTCGCCAATAACCTCGCAGCCGCGTATTCGATCATCGCGCACGCTGTGATCTTCATCCCCACCACCATCCTTGGGCTCTTCTTCCTCTGGAGCTTCGGTATATCGCTGCGACGAATGAGCCACGCCCGTGTGGATGATTCGGGAGGAGTTGTCGCCCCATGAATGTAGGCATCGTTGGAGCGGGCGTCGCTGGTCTAGCTGCGGCCAAGACCCTCCAGGAACTCGGCCACCAGGTGACGATGTTCGAAGGCCGCCACGAAGTTGGCGGGCAGGTCGTCACCTTTCCCGTTGGCGGCACCCCGCTTGAGTGCTTCTACCACCACATCTTCACCAGTGACACCGTCGCCATCCGCTACATCGAAGAACTAGGCCTTGGCGAGCAGCTCCGCTGGATCGAGCCGCACAACGCCCACCTCGTGAAGGGTCGCAAGTTCAACTTCGTTACGCCGGGCGACTTGCTCAAGTTCACGGCCATCCCATTCACCAGCCGTGTGCGCCTCGGACTCACGGCCCTCTGGCTCCGCCGCCAGGCGAACGGTCTCGAAAAGTACGAGAACGTCACTGCGCGCAAGTGGATGGAACGTGCAGTCGGCAAGAAGGCATTTGGTGCTTTCTGGGGCCCGCTCCTCCGCGGCAAATTCGCCGACCACGCCGACGAAGTAGGCATGGTGTGGTTGTGGAACAAGGTCTACCTGCGCTTTGCCTCGCGAAAAGGCTCCGGCTCAAAAGAATCGCTCGGCTACCTCGAAGGTTCCTTCCGGCGCTACTACATGGCGCTGGCCGAACTCATCGAGTTGCGCGGCGGAGTCATCCACCTCAACACCCACGTCGAGGAAGTCGCTTCGGACGACGGTGCGGTTCGTGGCATCCGCGCCAACGGCGAACTCCAGGAATTCGACCAGGTGCTCATGACGACGCCGAACATCATCACCCGTCGTATCGCGCCCAACCTCCCGGAGGGCTACGCCGCTATCCTCGACTC
>CAZDZP010000142.1:0-6810 GCA_964509855.1 uncultured Anaerolineaceae bacterium
GGGCCGGCGAGGGCCCAGGTGAAGTCGAGGACGCGGATGCCGGAGAGCGGACCGGGCATGGGGGAGCCTCCTATCGGCCGGTGACCTTGCGCGTGGCTTCGCGGAAGCGGGCGACCTGTTCGGGGCTGCCCCGCAGGCGGCGGTTGATGTCGGTTTCCATCTGCTGCGCTTCTTCGGAAAGCGTGGCGGCATCGATGACGCGCTTGGCTTCCTGCACGGCCGAAGGCGACATGCCGGCAATGGTCTCGGCCATGGCCCAGGCGGCGTCCATCAGGTCGCCCGGTTCGTGGACCGAGGTGACGAGGCCATAGTCGAAGGCTTCCTGCGCGTCGAACTTGCGGGCGCTGAAGATGAGCTCCTTGGCGCGGGCGGCTCCGACGAGGCGGGGGAGCATGGCGGCGGCGACGACGAGTCCGTACTCGGATCCGGGGAGGCGGAAGGTGGCGTTGGTGGAGGCGATGCGAAGGTCGCAGCCGACTGCGAGCCGCGCGCCGCCGCCGAAGCAGTAGCCGTTGATGGCGGCGATGACAGGCTGGCGCATGCGGGTGAGCACGCCGAAGGGTCCGCCGGCGGCGCGGGATGGCGCCGGTGGGCCGGACTGTTCGACGCCGCTCATTTCAAGCATGTCGCCGCCGGCGCAGAAGGCCTTCTCGCCGGTGCCGGTGAGGATGACGGCCAGGATGGAGTCGTCTTCGCTGGCGCGGAGGAGGGCGTCGCCGAGCGCGTCGCTCAGGGCGGCACTGAGGGCATGATGGCGTTCGAGGGCGATGCAGAGCGCGCCGCCGCGTCGCTCTTCGATGACGAGGGGAGGGGAGGTTTCGGACATAGGAGGGGATTCTAGCGGAAAGACGATGGAGGGAGGAGGGACGAGGGGGTTTGCCGTTGCCCAGGTTTGGCGGACAGGGCTATCCGAGATCGGCACTGCAGTGGAGGGTGCGAGCAGCCCGCGAGAACCCCTCGGCGTTCGGCGTCCTCGTCGACGAACCCTGATCGTGGGGAATTGGCTGGCTTTTGACTAGAACGGGATGTAGTTGTGCGGGTTCACCGGGGCGCCGAAGTAGCGGATCTCGAAGTGCAGGTGCTCACCCGTGGTGAATCCCGTCACGCCCGAAAGACCAACCACCGTCCCCTGGCTCACCTGTTGGCCAACGGCCACGTCGATACGGCTGAAGTGGGCGTACAGCGTCGTCCATCCATCACCGCAGTCGACCACTACGTAGTAGCCGTAGCTGTAGGTCAGCCACTCTGTACGGGACACGACACCGTCGCATGCCGAGAACACCGGGCTGCTCCAGTAGCCGTACAGGTCGAGGTCGATGCCTTCGTGGATACGACCGGGGCCACGGTTCGTGCCGAAGGGGTCGCTGATCCTCAGGTACGCTGCCAGCGGATTGCTGAAGCGCCCGCCACTCGATGGGGGCGGCGAGTAGCTTCCACCGCCACTGCTTCCCGAGCCTGCGCTGGGCGGCGCAGCGGGTGGTGCCGGTGCAGGCGTTGGCTCCGGCGGCGGTGGTGGCGGCGGTTTCTTCGTTGCGCCAGGCAACAGCACGAAGCTGCCCGATTCGAGATTGTCGGGGTCTGCGATCGCGTTGGAGCGGAAGGCCATCGCCGTTTCAACGGTGATGTTGTCGTATTCGCCAACAATAGAGGCGAGCGTCTCGCCGAGGGCAACCTTGTGGAGGATCCCGTCGGCGCGAGGCACGATGAGCACCAGCCCCAACGTGAGGAGATTGCTGTCGGTTACCGTCGGGTTGTTGTCGAGGATTGTCCCGATGTCGACGCCATAGCGAGCGGCGATCTGGTTGAGCGTTTCGCCAGGACCTGTCACGTGCTCAGCAAAGGGCTTGGTAGGGTCGATGATGTCGGCGAGGCTTGTCACGCCGGCCCCCTGTACGCCCGAAGACGCGGCAGCTGCGGAGACCCCGGAGGAGACTGATGCTGAAGGAGAGACGCCGCCGGTGGTTCGAATACTCGCGACGTCCTGGCGCGCGGTAAGCCGCTGCACCGAATCAAGCGTCCGCAGGCTTGTTCCCGCGCTCAGGTAGCGCTCCTGCGCCTGGGGCCGAACGGTGCCGCTCACGCCCGAGACTGCGAAATCCGGCACAATAGATGGGCCAATGGCAGAGCTGGTGACGGGGTATTGGGTGGCGAAGGCTATCGCTGCTACGGCAATGGCGACGACGACGAGGTGGACCAAAACGCGCCCGTGGAACACACCGTGTGCGTGTGAACGGGTTCGCATGCCTGCTGTTCCCAGCCCGGAACGGGTTGGAACCACTGGCGTTGTGTTGGTCGAGCCCCGTCGCGAAACACGCTTCGGAGCATCCTGGCCATCTCCCACACGCACACCTTGCCGCAAGATTCGTTTGTACGCCAATGAGGGACAAGCCCGTTTGACGTCCGCCGTTCCCCTAAGGGCTTCCCCTTAGAGGTCCGTTTTCAAACTGGCGAGGAACTCCTCATTCGTTGCGGTTCGTGCCATTCGCTCGAGAATACGTTCGGTAGATTCGAGCTGGTTCGGCGCATTTTGCGAAATCATAGCGGCCATGCGGCGGAGCAGCCACACACCCTTAAGAACTTGTTCGGGAAGCAGCAGTTCCTCGCGGCGGGTCGAACTCGCTTGCAGGTCGATGGCCGGGTAGAAGCGCCGCTCCGCAAGCTTGCGGTCCAGGCGGAGTTCCATGTTGCCCGTGCCCTTGAACTCCTCGAAGACGACCTCGTCAAGACGGCTACCCGTATCTACAAGGCACGTTGCGAGAATGGTGAGCGAGCCACCTTCTTCGCACTTGCGGGCGCCGCCGAAAATCCGCTTGGGCGGGTACAGGGCCACCGGGTCGATACCACCGGAGAGCGTTCTGCCGCTCGGTGGCAACGCGAGGTTGTACGCACGGGTAAGGCGCGTGATGGAGTCCATAAGGATGACGACATCCTTGCCCGCTTCCACCAGCCGCTTGGCGCGTTCGAATGCCATCTCCGCGACGCGGGTGTGGTCTTCCACCGGTTCGTCGAAGGTGCTGCTCACGACTTCGCCGCGCACGCTGCGCTGCATGTCGGTCACTTCTTCGGGGCGTTCGCCAATCAACACCACCATCAGGTGGATGTCCGGGTGGTTCGTCGTGATCCCGTTGGCGATGTTCTGCAGAAGCATCGTCTTGCCAGCCTTCGGCGGCGAGACGATGAGTCCACGCTGTCCTCGTCCAATGGGAGCGACAAGGTCAATAACGCGAGCGGTCAGGTTCTCTGGCGTGGATTCCAGCAGCAGCTGCTCTTTCGGGAAGATCGCTGTGAGGTTTTCGAAGAACGGGCGGCGGGCCGCCGTCTCCACGTCCATACCATTGACGGCTTCGACCTTCAGCAGGCCGTAGTACTTCTCGTTGTCGCGCGGGTGGCGCACCTGGCCGGTCACATAGTCACCTGGCCGGAGTGCGAAACGCCGAAGCTGGGACTGGGAGACATAAATGTCGTGGGGACCTGGCAACATGCTCTCGCCGCGAAGGAACCCGTAGTTCCCGTCGTCGCTCACTTCAAGGAAGCCGCCGGTGAAGATGTTGCCGCGTGCCTCGGCCTGGGCCTGGAGCAGCCGGAAAATCAGATCCGCTTTGCGCAGCCCGGATACGCCTTCGAGCGAGAATTCCTTTGCGACCTTGAGCAGGTCTTCGCGAGAAGTCGATTCCAGCTCCGTGATGTTCAGGGAAGGAAGGTTGTTGTTTCGTTCGCGGAATTCGCGTTCGTCCCGTTCTTCCTGCGTCTCTTCGGGCGCCCGGTCGTTTCCGCGCTCGTTGCGCCGTTCGCGGAACCGTCGCGAAGTCCTGCCGCGCCGTGGCGAGGGGTTGTCTCCACCATCGCCATCGCCATCGGAATTGGCGCGCGAAGACGCCTCCGAAGCGGTGGCTGCTGAGGATTCGTCGGAGTGTGGGTCGTTAATTTCGGTCAGGGGGGTATCCGTCAAGGTAATTGCGCCCGATTGGGGAGTACGTCCGCAGGGTTAGCTGCTGCGTTTCTTCAGTAGAACAGTGTCTCGTACGTGGTGCTGGCGAATCTGATGGGCAGTCATGTTGATGCTGCCTTCGCTCTGCGGACACTTCATACTACGTCTGTCGTATCGAAGGCCGCAAGCGGATCCGTCACATATGGGTCTGTTTCGGCCGCCTCAAAGCCCTCTTTTGCGCCTTCCCCGCCTGCCGAATACGCTAAGCTCACCGAATCTCAATAGGTTTCAACACGAATGGCCAACAACAAGTCTGCCCTCAAGCGCTGGCGGCAATCCCTCAAGAATCGCGAGAACAACCGTTCCCGCCGTTCGCTTACCCGAACCTCGGTACGCCGGCTTCGCGAAGCCGTGGACGCGGGCGACGAAGCGGCGATCACCGCCACGCTCGCCGAAGCGTATTCCCACCTGGACAGGGCCGCGAAGACGGGCGCAATCCACACGGGCAAAGCCGACCGCCAAAAGCAGCGCCTCGCCAAGCTGGTGAATAAGTCCGCCAGCCCTGCCGAATAGGCAACCGCCGGGAGATGCATTTGTGACCGCTCCCCACGGCGAGCCTAAGCCGACGGTCGATGTAGTCATCCCCTGCCTTAATGAAGTGAAGGTGCTGAGGGCGAGCGTTGAAACCACGCTCGCCCTCTTCGCGCGTCATCCGTATTTCAAGTGGAACCTCGTCATCGCCGACAACGGCTCCACCGATGGGACGACGGAACTCGCCTATGAACTCGAGGCTGAGTACGAAGCGGTCCGTGCGCTCGTGCTCCCCGTCCGCGGCCGTGGCCTTGCCCTTAAGGAGTCATGGACGACGGGCACCGCCGACGTAGTGGCCTACATGGACGTCGACCTCAGCACCGACATCGAACACTTGCCCGAGCTCGTATCGTTAGTTGCCCGGGGCGAATGCGAAATTTCTATCGGCTCGCGCCTGGCCCCGGGCGCGCAAACCCATCGAGGCTTCAAGCGTGAGTTCACCTCCCGAGCCTACATAAGCATGGTCCGGCTCACCTTCCCGCGGTTGAAGATCAGCGACGCCCAGTGCGGGTTCAAGGCACTCAGCCGCCGGGCCGTCGAAGAGGTAGTTCCGAAGATTGAGAACCGAATGTGGTTCTTCGATACCGAGATGCTCATTCTCGCTCAGCGTGCAGGCATGAAAATCTGCGAGATTCCTGTTCGATGGGAAGAAGATTCCGATACCAAGGTGAAGATCGTCAGCACCGCGTGGGAAGACATCCGCGGTCTCGCACGCATGCGCTTCCGCCGTTCGTAGCTGCCGGGCCGTGACAGGGGAAGCTGGCCCACACTACGGCGCGACTTTGGCCCCTTCGCGAATTGACCCCCCGGAACGCTCAAGGTATAAATCCTCTTGCTACGGGCTTCACAAAGTCCCGGCGCGCTCACCTGCGCCCGGACAGTGAGGAAAGAGGGGGAGGACGCTTGGATTTACTGCCCAACCTACCGCACGACTTCGCTGAATTTGGCGAACTCGTTCTCGTGACCATCACCATGATTGTTTCTTTCGCGATCCTGGTCGCTTTCGGCCAGTGGTGGCAGCGGTAACGAGGGGAGATCGCAATGAGCGTTGAGCAACCGACGAAACCGACGATCGCAGACAAGATCTACGACAAGATGTTTCACAACTACATCTGGAAGTCGATCTTCCGGACCGGTTACCCCAATACGCCGCGTAACCAAATGCTGGTTGTCGCGACGAACGTGTTCCTTCACCTGCACCCGACGCGAATCCACCGCACCCACGTCAAGATCACGCACACCTACTGCCTTGGCGGGCTGTCGTTCTTCATGTTCCTGGGACTCACCATCACCGGCATTTTGCTGATGTTCTACTACGTGCCCAGCGTCGAACGCGCATACCTCGATATCCAGACCATCCAAACGAACGTCCAGTTCGGCCAGTTGATGCGCAACATGCACCGCTGGATGGCCCACGCCATGGTCATTCTCGTCTTCCTGCATATGATGCGGGTGTTCTATACCGGCGCATACAAGCCACCACGAGAGTTCAACTGGATTGTGGGCGTGATTCTCCTCGTGCTCACCTTCCTCCTGAGCTTCACCGGTTATCTGCTGCCCTGGGACCAGCTGGCCTTCTGGGCCATCACCGTGGGCACCAACATCGCCGGTTCGGCGCCGGTCCTCGGCCCCAAGTCGCGCTTCTGGCTGCTTGGCGGTTTCGAAGTAGGCCCCGACTCGCTCATCCGCTTCTACACGCTGCACGTCATTGGTCTCCCGTTGTTGGCCGCCATCTTCATGGCCGTCCACTTCTGGCGGATCCGCCGTGACGGCGGCCTCGCCCGCCCGCTCTAGGCCAGGCAACCGCAACAGGAACACGAGGAGTTCGCAACAATGGCCACCGCAGTTGTAGCCCGACCGGTAGCACGCCCACAGGCACGCGCACGTGACGAAGAGGTTCTCGTATGGCCGGACCTCGTCTTCGTCGAGTTCATTTCCGCGCTGCTCTTCACCTTCACGATCTTCGTTCTGTCGGTGGCCCTCAACGCACCTCTGCTCGACCAGGCGAACCCCGACATCACCCAGAATCCCGCGAAGGCGCCGTGGTACCTCCTCAGCCTCCAGGAACTCCTCCTGCACATGAACGGCGCCATGGCCGGCGTTATTGTTCCGACTGTCTGGCTCATCATCCTCGGCGCCTTCCCTTACTTCGACAGGGACCATGAAGGCCAGGGCACCTGGTTCGGGACCGAAAACGCCGTCAAGCTGACCGTCGTCTCGGCCGCCGTCGGCGTCATTGGCACCACGGGCCTCATCCTCTGGAACTCCGGCTTCATCGCCGAAGTCATGAG
>CAZDZP010000143.1:0-6705 GCA_964509855.1 uncultured Anaerolineaceae bacterium
TTCCGGGCCTGCGAGGTTAGCTGACGGGTGCGGGAGGGAAGCTTCCCGTTCGCTGGAGCGAATTGACCCCTGGTGCTGGTTCCCCCGTCCCGCTGGGCGGGCTCGGCCATCTGCGGTGCAGACTTAGCAAGCTTCGGACTTTCACCGCGCTTGAACAATGCTCTAACGGCTAACTATCCAGGGCTGGACGGCCGCAAACTCACGAGTGGACTTCCGGGAGCAGCCGAAGCCGTTCGGCGTGGAGTGGCTTGATCGCCGCGAAATGCCGACGGTCGAGCGTGATGACGACGTCGGTGCGCAGCCGCTCCGAGAGTGCGACCACGGAGGCGTCGGTGCCGCCGAGCGGGAAGTCGGCGTACTGCGCGACGAGTTGGGCGATCCGCGGCCAGTCGCCGGGTTCTGGAGCGCGGACATCCATGCTTTCGAGACTGGCGAGAAACTGCGATTCCACGGCTGGACCCTGGTTGCGTGCCACCATGAATGTGGTTTCCGCGACGCACAGTGCCGGGATCACGAAGCGCAAGTCCGTTCGCGCGAACACAGCCGAACATGCGCTGTGCCAGGGATCATCACGGTCCATCGCAGCTATCAGCGCCCCGGTGTCCACCACTGCCAGTTCCGTCAACGCTCGCCTGGAGCCTCTCTACCCATTTCCTGTTCGAGGAATTTGGGCCAGTGCTCTGCGAGATACTCGTCAACCTTGCTGGAATCGAAGTCTTGCTTGCCACCGCTGGCGAAGAGCCCCACGAAAGGCAGAACGCGTGGCTCCCACGTCTCTGAGACGCCAAGATGTTCGGCGATTGCCTCGCGTGCCACGTCGGACACGCTTCGGCGCTGGCGGCGAGCGTCATCGGCGAGCAATTCGGAGAGTTCTTCCGGCAACGAGATAGTGATCCGCTTCATACGTGCATACTAGCATACGGTATGCATGAGGTGGTCCATGTGCTTCTCCAGTCGATCCTGCGGCACAATGCGCCCACCACCCCTCTCCGGAGCCGCATATGTCCACCGCAAAACGCACCCCCGGGCTCTTTCCCAGCAGCATCACGCCGAAGAGCCTCGCCACATCCATGCGGCTTTCCGACCCGCAGTGGGACACCGATGGGCAGACGCTCGGCTGGGTCGAGGGGCGCTCCGACCGCGGAGTGATCGTCACGTATCGCCTTGACGAGGGTTCCACGCGGGACCTCACGTCGGACTTTTCGGTGCGTGCCTTCGTGGGCTACGGCGGCGGCGACTTCACGCTTTCGCACGGGTGGGCGTACTACGTGGCGCAGCACGACCAGCGGATATATCGCCAATCGCTCAAGGGTGGGGCGCCGCAACCGATTTCGCCCCAGTTCGGGGCGGCATCTACTCCCCGCGTTTCGCCTGACGGCCGGTGGGTTGCCTATGTGCACAGCGACGAGAAGGACGACAGCATCGCCCTGGTGCCATCCGAGGGTTCCGCCTGGCCGGTCAAGGTCGGGTTGGGCCGCGACTTCTACATGCAGCCAGTGTGGCACCCCGATGGCAAACGCCTGGCCTGGGTCGAGTGGGACCACCCAAACATGCCATGGGATGGCTCCGAACTCTGCCTGGCGACGCTCGACTTCGCCGGTGGCATGCCTCGCGTCGATTCGCGGCAAGTGTTGGCTGGCGGTGCGGAGACAGCCGTGTTCCAGCCGGGCTTTAGCCCCGATGGGCGCTTCCTGTACTACTGCTCCGATGAGTCCGGCTGGGGCCACCTCTACCGCTTCGACCTTTCGAATGCTGCGGCGAAGCAACTCACCTCCGGGAAGACGGAACACGCCATTCCTGCCTGGCAGCAAGGCATGCGGACCTATTCGATTTCCGGCTCCGGCGTCGCGTATGTCGTTCGCAGCGACAAGGGTTTCGACACGCTCGTGAGCGTGAACCCGGCGGGGGACATGACGGACCTGCGCGACATCCACTTCGGAGTCACCTCGATCGCCTTTCCTGCGGCGTCCCCCGGAGTCGACGAGAAGATTGCCGTCGTCGCGAGCAGCGGCACCCAGCCCGCCCGGGTGTTGCTTTTTGACCTCGACTCGAACGGCTTCCGGACGACGCTCCTGCGTCGGTCGGCCAGCGAGACCACGCCGTCGGAAGAACTCTCGCAGCCCCAGGCCTTGAGCTGGAAATCCTTCGACGGCCAGGAAGCGCACGGCATCTACTACCCGCCGGTGGGCGACCCGACGCCGAAGCCGGTGCCGCTCATCGTTTCGGTACACGGTGGACCGACGTCGCAGGTGACGACGACCTTTAACCCGGTCGCGCAGTTCTTCGCGTCGCGCGGCTACGGCGTGCTGCTGCCGAACTACCGCGGCAGCACCGGCTACGGTCGCGACTACATGCTCAAGCTGCGCGAAAGCTGGGGCATCTACGACGTGAAGGATTCCGAATACGGTGTGCGCTCGCTCGTCGAACGCGGGCTCGTCGATGAGAAGCGCGTGGTGATCATGGGCGGCAGTGCCGGCGGCTACACGGTGCTCAAGTCGCTGGTCGACATGCAGGGCTTCTACCGCGCCGGCATCTGCATGTTCGGCGTTTCGAACATGTTCACGCTCGCCTCCGACACTCATAAGTTCGAAGAGCGCTACCTCGACACGATGCTCGGTCCGTTACCCGAGGCCGCGGACGTCTACCGCGAACGCTCCCCCATCTTCCACGCCGACAAGATCGTGGACCCGATCGCCGTTTTCCAGGGCGACATCGACCGCGTGGTCCCGCGCGAGCAGAGCGACAGCATCGTGGCCTCGCTTCGCGGGCGCGGCGTGCCGCACGAGTACCACATCTACGAAGGCGAAGGCCACGGCTGGCGCAAGGCCGAAACGATCGAAGCCTTCTACACCGCCGTCGACCGCTTCCTGCGGCAGTACGTGGTGTACGCGTAGGAATGGCGGGAGCCATTGGGTGTCTGAAAGGCGCCTTTACGGTGACGCGAAAGCTCAACCATTTGGGGTAGTGCGAACTGGCCCAATGGTCCGTCGTCACAGTGTGTTGGTGAGGCTAGTGTTCACTCACCAACAAACGGAGACCCAAAGTGAGCAGCATCGCCACCACCGAAACGACCAACATCACCGCCATTTCCAGCAGCATGGATATCCCCGGGGCCCAGGCGGACCACGCACACCGCTGGCTCATCGCCGAAGCGAACGGCCCCACCAGCGGCGGCACCTGCAAGATCTGCGGCGCGTCCAAGGACTTCCGGAACTGGATCGAAGAAGCCGACTACACCACGTTCAGCGAGCGGGCGATGGCGGCGTAAACCTTCGGTCTTACCTCCACCGCATCACCGTGCGCGCGGCTGCTTGCTCGCGCTCGCTCTTGTCGAGCCAGCGGCGCATGAAGTCCTCACCGATTCGTTCGCGGGCGTCGTGCCAGCGCAGGCCCTCGCCGCCGTCCCAGGTTTCGCGACCGGTGACAGCCACGAGGAACGCGGTCGAATCGCCCAGGTCGTGCGAGTCGATGACGTCGCCATCAACGTAGCCGCGTCCGCCCGGGAAGACCGGGCAACCGTTCGGCCGGACTTCGTACGCCAGCCCATCCAGCTTGAATCCCTCGCGGCCGCTCGCCAGGCCAAGCGGTTCCAACAGGCTTTCCTGCCCCGCCGCCA
The DNA here is from genome assembly GCA_964509855.1 of uncultured Anaerolineaceae bacterium. Classification (GTDB taxonomy): domain Bacteria; phylum Chloroflexota; class Dehalococcoidia; order Tepidiformales; family Tepidiformaceae; genus CAZDZP01. The sequence goes on from CAZDZP010000143.1 coordinate 3,617, forward strand.
GCACGGTGACCGAAAGCTGTCCCGTTTCCATGACGAGATCGTGCGTGTAGTTCGTCTTCGACAGGTTCACGATAAGCCGCGGCTTCTCTGGGACGATCGACGCACCGAACACCGAGAGGCAGATCTGCGCGTTCGGCCCGTGGGGGCCATGGCTCCCCACCGCGCAGAGCGGCGCCCAGAACTGTGACAACACTTCCATCGACCGATTGTAGGCCCACCCATCCCGCGCGGATCGACACCAGCGCGTTCGCATTCCAAAATCCAGTGCACATGGCCAAAGACATCGCGACCCTCATCGCCAACGTGCAACGAGAAATGGAATCGCGCCCGCATAAATTGCAGGAGCACTGCCGCAGGGTCGCCGAAGAGGCCATTGCCCTCGCTGCCTTCTACGATGTCGACCCGCAGCGCGTAGAGCTCGCCTCGTGGTCGCACGACCTCTTCCGGCACCTCCCACCGGAAGACCAGGTGCGGCAGGCGCGGGACTTCCGCCTGCCCGTTTCCGACGACGACCTGGCCAGCCCCATGGTTCTCCACGGCCCCATCGCCGCCTGGCTCATGCGCGAGAAACTGGGAATCACGGACGACGAGGTCATCGAAGCCGTCGCCAGCCACACGCTCGGCCTCCCGGAAATGACGATGGTCGGGAAGATTCTGTTGCTCGCCGACAAGTTCGAACCGCGGAAGCGCGACCGCAGCCCCTGGCTGAAGCCCATCCGCATCGTTGCCCGGCGCGACTTGGACCTCGCGCTACTTTGCTGGTCGGACTACAACTGGGTGCAGGCGCGCGGCGAAGACTGGCCCATCCACGGCGGTGCGTGGACAGCGCGGAAGCGCTGGGTTGCCGAACACCACACGGAACTGCGCATGCCCGGCCGCGTGGCCGACGACGTTTTCGAACTGGGTCTGTAGCGCTTCTGCTTCCTGGCTAGATCAGAAGTCGGTGCCGTTCGGGCGCTCTAGCCTCACCGCCGGTTCAGCCAGTCGAGTAGTCGAAGGCGGGTCATCCAGTACTCGATCTCGGTCTTGTACCACGGGACGGGGAGCCACCGATGCAGTTCGTTGCCGGGCCCGCCGATGAAGAGCAGCCGCGATTCGGTCCGCAACTCCCACGTCTCCACATCCCGGTGAGGTACTACTTCGACCGTCGTCGAAACTGTTCGCATCGTGAGGCGTCCATCTCTTTTGACCCCTATGGAGAGGAACTCGCTCTGGCGCAGGTCTCGTATCTCTGCTTCCGATGGCCGCGTGGCAAGCAGCAAACAGTAGCGTCGCCCGTTCGCCTGAAGTTCAAGACGTAGTCCTGCGGTGTCGACGTCAATGTCCCTGATGCGAAGTCTCTTTGCCACGCTAGGGGATGATCAGTTCCTGACCTTCGAAAATACCGCAGTCCTCGTCGAGGTCGTTGGCGGCGATGATTTCGTCGACGGTGGTGTCGAACTCGGCTGCGATGGTGCTGCAGAAGTCACCCGCCTCGACGGTATAGGTTGTACCCCCACCCGGGGTCTCGCCGTTGTCGGGGGTCGGTTCGGCGCCGTTCGTCGGCGTCTCCTCATCGGACGGTGTTGGCACGGGGGTGATGCCGTTCGTGGGGGTCTCGTTTCCGTTGCCGGCCTGTGCGGTCCGCTCAGCGTCGAGGGCGGCGTTCGTCGCAGCCACATCCGCAGGCGAGAGGCCGGGCGAATCGTCATCTCCGCCGAGGAGGTTTTGAACGAGGAAGGCGAGGCCAACGACGACGACGGCCAGCGCAAGCAGGCCGATTGTTGCCGCGGGCATGCTGATCCCGCCTGGCCGCGGCCGAGGTCCGAGGGCGCCAGCTTCGGGACGTGCCTGCCGGCCCGGGCGTTGCGGCTGCCGGCCACGCGGAGCGACGGGCGCCGCTACGGGCTCAAGGTCGGCCGGGTCACGTGGTTGGGGGCGCTGCGGCGGAGGCGTGGCTGTCTGCGTCCGTTGCACGCCTTCCCCCAGGAAGACCGGGCAGTTGGCATGGTTGGCGACCAGGCAGAAGTTCTCCTGGTGTTGCGACGCTATGCGTGTTGGGTTCGCCAGCTTGTAGCAGCGATGCGCCTCGGTCGCATACGTTGCATGCGACTCGGCGTCATCGGCAAGACCCAAGAACTCACACACCGCGTCGAGATCTGGCTCGTCTCCTGGAAAGCTCATGGGCCACCTCTCGGCTCTGAAACCCCGCCTGCAGCTATGCTGACACGGGGCGAAAGGGTATGCAATTGCGAAAGTGCTTGCACCCTTTATCTATATGGTACTCCCTCGGCCCTCTCTGTTCACCTAACCGTTCCCGGCCAAGCCTGACGCGAAGGTGTCGGCGTCCGTCTATCTCTATAGGCAGTCCCCCGACCAGGGATTGCCTGCGACATGTCCTCCCCGTCGCAGGGGGCGTGGTTTCGGTCCCACCGGCCCGCCCCCAACCCCCTTTTGCATGCCGTAGGTATCCGCAACTGCAGCTCGCTCACCAAGCGCCTATGGGGCCAGCCCATCGAGGCTGGACGCTGCAGGGCTACGTTTCGTGAGTACCGCTGGCCGCGAAGTGTCGCGTCCTACCCCTCGTTTGAATGTGAACAGGAGCACACGGCCACAAGCCGAGGCAACGGCGGGCTTCGCCCAAATTGCTTGCCTCTTTGCACCGCTGTGCTAACGTTAGCAGTCGGCGCTTACTGAAAGACCAGCCTTTTCTAGCCTGGCAGGTCGCAAAGCTGCGTGTTTGAAAACGGCTCCGGGCGTGCAATCACCGCCGGGGTGCTGTTCAAAACAGGCTTTCCGGCCTTCTTTCGTGCCCAACGCTTGCCCTGTGCAGCAACCAACCGTAACGACCTCGAGGGGCCCCGGGCTCCCATTCGTGGGGAGAGCAGCAATGCCGACCATCAACCAGCTTGTCCGCAAGGGCCGAACGCCGAAGTCCAAGAAGTCGGGCGCACCAGCGCTGCTCTTCAGCTTCAACAGCCACACGGGCCGCATGAACCGGTCCGTCGGGCGTGGTTCGCCGCAAAAGCGCGGTGTTTGCACCCAGGTGCGAACCCAGACGCCGAAGAAGCCGAACTCGGCGCTTCGCAAAGTAGCTCGCGTGCGTCTCA
>CAZDZP010000144.1:0-3734 GCA_964509855.1 uncultured Anaerolineaceae bacterium
CCCCGGCGGCGAAGCCTGGTACCACGTGGCGATGGAGTTCGAGACGCCGGAAAGCGGCCGCGTGACCGTGTTGCAGGTCCTGATTCGCAACGGCAACGGCCCCGCCGAGTTCGAGCTAGACGGCATGGAAATCGTGCGTGGCGGCGTGCTGCCCAGCTTCGTCACCGTGCGCGACATCGACCCCTCGGCGTTGGCGCAAGACCTGCCGGGCTTCAGCGATTCGCCGTTCATCGGCGCCGGGCCGCGCAAGGACATCGAGTTGGGCACGGTGGACAACGAATACCTGCTGTTCCTCGACCGCTACGGCATCGTGGGGACGGTGGCCTACCTGCTGCTGTTCGCCGCAGCCTTCCGCGTAGCGTGGCAGGCGTGGCGGCCGGATGGCAGCTTCATCGCGCTTTTGAGCCTGACGATGCTTGTGTTCACGGTAGCGCTGGCCGCGTTCAACGTAACCGCGGGAAGCTACTATCACTTCCAGATCATGGCGGTGTACTGGCTGTTCATCGGGCTGCTAGCGGCCAATCGCAAGCGGGAGAGCACATGACCCAGGAATCGTTGACCCGGCCACTCCGCGTTTGCGTGCTGACTTCGGTGCACCCGCCCATGGACACGCGCATCTTCCACCGCGAAGCCAAGGCTGCCCGTGATGGCGGCGCTCGCGTCACGCTGATTGCACCCGGAGCGCCGAAGGGCGAGGTCGAAGGCATTCGCTTCAAGAGCCTGCCGAACAAGGGGGGCCGCGCGGCTCGTCCGCTGCGCTGGCCCGTTCTCTTCGTAAAGGCGTGGCGCACGAACGCAGACATCTACCACTTCCACGACCCGGAGCTGCTGCCGTGGGGGTTGCTGCTGAAGTGGGTGTCGCGAAAGCCGGTGATTTACGACTCGCACGAGTACCTGAAGGAAGACATCACCACGAAGCACTGGATCCCGGCGCCGGTGCGCAAGCCGCTGGCGTGGTTCGCCGACCGCGTGGAGAAGGGCGTGGCGAAGCGACTGAGCGCCGTTGTCGCCGTTACCGAGGACATGGCGGACCGCTTCCGGCGAGTGCAACCGCTGGTGGTGACCGTACGCAACCTGCCCCCTGTGAGCGAAGTGCCCGAACCGCCCGGGGGCAAGCAGCCGTTCGTGATGTACGCCGGGCTGCTCAGCTGGGACCGGGGGCTGGATATCCTCTGGGATACGGCGAAGCTCGTCCACGAACGGCGCCCGGATGCGCGCTTCGAGATTTACGGGACGGTGGAATGGCACGGGATCGCGCCGGAAATCGCCGAGAAAACCCCGGAGCAGTGGGCCGCGATTGGGGTCGACTTCCAGGGGAGTGTGCCCTTCGACGAAGTGGGCCCGGCAATCGCCCGAGGGCAGATCGGCTGGCTTCCGCGAAGCCCACACGAACCGAACAATCTGCTGGCATGGCCCAACAAACTGGTGGAGTACATGGCGGCCGGTCTGGCCATCGTGGCATCGGATCTGCCGACCCAAAGTGCCGTGATCGCGGAATCCGGCACGGGTATCGCCGTGGAAGCGCTTTCGCCCGGGGCCCACGCGGATGCGATTTGCCGGCTGCTGGACGATCCTGCTGAACTGGCACGCTTGAGTTCAAACGGAAAGACGGCGGCAAGGGAAATGTACAGTTGGGATGCGGAATCCCTGAAATTACAGCAGCTTTACAGGAAGGTCGGGGGGGAACTCCCCTAATTCGTTGACGGTATCGAAGCGCCTTCCCTACCATGCCTTCGATGGGAGCCAGGACTATGAGACTAAACAGAACCGTACCCCGCATCGGTTTGGCGATGGCCAGTGCTGCCGTTTTGGCGGTAGCCGGCGCCACAGCCAGCCTGGCAGTGACCGGTCTTCCCGATGGGAAGGAAAACACCGTTGTCATTGCACAGAACGCTGGCACCGCCAACGCAGACATCGTGATGGACGTGTACACCCCCGGTGGTGTCATCGTTCCTTCCGCATCGCGGCCGGCGCTGGGTATCGCACCCGGCGGCACCGCGACCTTCGCACAGGCTGTGAACAACGGCCTGCAGCCGGGCTTCCGTGGCGTTGGCGTGCTTTCGAGCAACCAGCCCATCAACGGCATCCTTGTGCGCGACATCCTCGCTTCGCGAGCCACGAATGCGAAGTCGTATTCGCTCGCGAACGCGACCAGCACCGGCGGCCACGCGCTTGCCGCGCCGATTGCGTTCAACCAGCTCGCTTCCGGCGGCCTGAATTGGAACAGCCGTTCCAGCGTGGTGAACGTTGGTACGACCACAGCCTGTATTCGCGCCACGTACACGCTGCTCCCGAACACCGGTGGTTCCACCGGCGGCTCGGCGCAGACGCTGACCGACAATGGCCCGGGCGGCAGTGGCTGCGAACAGGGTTATCCGCTGGCCGCTGGCGCTCAGCTGACCTTCAGCCCTGAGCCTGGCGACACCGGCCTGCCCGCAGGCTCCGTGAACAACCAGATGGCCGTTCGCTACGACGTGCTCAACGCTTCGGCCAGCAACAAGATTGCTGCCGTGGTGGATGTGTACCGCAGCGACGGGAATCGCCTCCTCGGCTCCTACAACGCGCTCGTCCAAGACCCTTCGGCTCCTGACGACGTAGGCACGAACGTGATCGCCCCCATCGCCATGAAGAGCACCTCGGGCTTCTACACCGTCATCGGTGTGGTGAACCTTGGTTCGACCCCGGCGAACGTAAGCATCCAGTACATCGGCAACCTTGCCGATGGCACGGGCGCGGCCTATACGCAGACCGTGAACCTCGGTTCCGTCTCGGAAGGCACTTTCAATTCGACCTACAGCGTGCAGGACATGCCGCTTGGCTTCATCGGCTTTGCCCGTGTGACGTCCGACCAGCCAGTGGCTGTGACGGTCATCCGCGGTAAGCAGACCGCCGCCTTCTCAGGCGTAAACGAAGCTGGCTATGCCGCTGTGAACGGTGTCCCGGAAGACCGCGGCGCGACCGAATGGGCCGCCCCGCTCTACTTCCGCCGCTATGCCCCTGGCGCAGCACCGAGTGTTGGCTACAACAGCTGGGTGCAGGTGCAGGTGGTTGACGGCAGCACCGCCAACGTCACGCTCCGCTACGTCGGTGACCCGACCAGCGGCTGCCCGGTTGGCCCGTACCAGCTCACGACCACTGTCACCAACAGCAAGGTGTTCTATGCCAACCTGAACGGGAGCCCGGACAACGGCTTCGCGAGCGGGAACGCACCAAGCTGCTTCTTCGGTGGCCTCGAAGTCACCGCCAACAAGCCAATCATCATGATTTCGCAGGTTGGCGCCGATAAGTTCCCGGGTGGCGACTCAGAAGGCGTGGCGAACGCTTTCCCCGGCAACTAGCCCCCACCACGGCAAACAACAGGAAAGGCCCGGTCATCGACCGGGCCTTTTCCATGCGCCGCGCTCCCTCTCGCCTGTTCAGGTTGAGGGCGGCACTCTTTCTCCATGCACATACTTTCCGTTGTTGGGGCGCGGCCGCAGTTCATTAAGCTCGCCCCGTTTTCCGCCGAGGCACGCCGCCGGGGCCACCAGGAAACGATCGTCCACACCGGGCAGCACTATGACGACGGCATGTCGGCGCGTTTCTTCCGCGAACTCCAGATAGCCGAACCGGACGTAAACCTCGCGGTAGGTTCCGGGAATCACGGCGCCATGACTGCGCGCGCGCTGGAGGGCATCGAGACGGAACTGCTGGCGCGCCGGCGGGTTGTCCTCCAGATACACGCGCACGTCCCC
>CAZDZP010000144.1:3744-6695 GCA_964509855.1 uncultured Anaerolineaceae bacterium
TGCGCGGGCATTGGAAGGCATCGAGGCCGAGCTGCTGACGCGGAAGCCGGACCTGGTGGTGGTCTTCGGCGATACGAACTCCACGCTGGCGGGGGCGCTGGCAGCGGTGAAACTTCACATCCCGGTGGCGCACATTGAAGCGGGGCTGCGCTCCTTCAATCGCGAAATGCCGGAGGAGATCAACCGTGTGCTCACCGACCACGCCGCCGACCTGCTGCTGGCGCCGAACGAAATGGCGATGACGAATCTCGCGAACGAAGGGCTGAAAGGCCGCGCGCGGAACGTCGGCGACATCATGGTGGACGCGCTGTATTCGGTGCGGGGCACGGCGCCTTCCGCAGCGCATGTGCTGAGCAGCCTCGGTGTTGAGCCGGCGGCGTTTTCGTTGCTGACAATCCATCGCCCCGTGAACACCGACGACCCCGCCGCGCTGCGTCGCATTTTCGGCGTGCTCGAAAACGCCGGGCCGGTGGTGTTTCCCGTGCATCCCCGCACCCGCGCCGCGATGGCAGCCAACGAAGTCGAACTCCCGGCGAACGTTGTTGCGGTTGATCCGCTGGGCTACGCACAGCTGGTGGCGGTGGCCGCCGAGGCGCGCGTGGTGGTGACGGATTCGGGTGGATTGCAGAAAGAGGCCTACCTGCTGGAAACGCCGTGCATCACGCTGCGCGAGGAAACGGAGTGGACCGAAACCGTCGACCTTGGTTGGAATGTGCTGGCCGGTACGGACAGTGATCGGCTCCAGGAGGCGCTGAGCGCACCGCCACGGGGCGAAACGCACCCGGCGGTCTACGGAGACGGTCACGCGGCTGCAGCGATTGTGACGGCGATTGAGGAGCGTTTCGGGCGGAAGTAGCCGGGCGCGCACGCACCGGTGCCCGGTGAACGCCCCCTTCGGCGTTCGTTGACGGAACCGGGGGCCGCGCCTAGCTTGGGTTGATGTTCCGCAACGGCGTGCCGCGCCTGGACGACGATGACCTGCGACTCCCGGCGCACCCGCTGGTGTCGGTGGTCATCCCCGCGCTCAACGAAGAGCGCTACATCGTGCCGCTGCTCGATTCGCTGGCTGCTCAGGACTATGGTGCTGAGCACATCGAAGTGCTGGTCGCCGACGGCGGTAGCAGCGACCGCACGCGAGAGATGGTACTGGCGTACAAGGGCCCCTTCGCGAAGTTGCTGCTGGTCGACAATCCGCGCCGAAGCACCTCTTCCGGGATGAACGAAGGGATGGCGCTTTCGCGCGGCGACTGCTGGATCATCCTCGGCGCCCACAGCGAAGCGAACCCGGACTTCGTGCGCCAATCGGTGGAGGCACTGAAGCGCACCGGCGCCGCATGCGTGGGTGGCCCCATCGAAACTCGCGGTCGCGGCACCGCCGGCAAGGCCATCGCAGCCGCGATGTCGAGCCCTTTCGGTGTCGGCGATGCGAAGTTCCGCTATTCGGACAAGGAAGAAGACGTCGATACGGTGCCCTTCGGGTGCTACCACCGGCGAGCTTGGGAAATTGTTGGCGGCTTCGACGAAACCATCGACGGCGGCGACGACGACGGCTTCAACGCCGCCCTGCGCGAGGCCGGCGGGCGCATTGTGCTGGTGCCCGAAATCGGTACGACGTACTACGCGCGGGAAAGCTTCGAGGCGCTTGCGCACCAGTACTGGAAGTACGGCGCCGCAAAGGCGCAATTGATGGGGCAGGGCGTTTCGCTGAGGCCGCGCCACTTCATCCCCAGCGCGATGGTGGCCGGGGGGCCTGGTCTGCTGCTCGCGGGGGTGCGCTCGAAGCTGGCGCGGAAGGCGCTGACGATGCTGGCCGGGGCCTACGTGGTGCTAGGAGCGAAAGCGGCAACAAAGGCGGCAAAGAAGACGAACGCCAACCCGTTCCTCACGCTCGCGGCCATGGCCACGATGCACGCCAGCTATGGCGCGGGCTTCCTCTGGGCCTCCTGGCAGTCGCGCCGGGCGTAGGTTAGCCAGGCCCGGGTTGCGATTCCCGGCCGGGTTGGTAGGGTAAAGAGATGCTCTCCGCAACGGCGAAGCCCGCCGCATGAGCTCCGCGAAAGCGGCCGAGCGGGCGCAATGGTCTTCCGAACCAGCCTTCGTTTTCTCGATGGCGGCCGCCGCGGTGGGTCTCGGTAACCTCTGGCGATTCCCGTACATGGTGGGCGAAAACGGCGGCGGCGCCTTTATCCTCGCCTACCTGCTCGCGCTTATCATCGTCGCTTTCCCCATCATGATGTTGGAGGTGGGCGCGGGCCGCCTCGCGCAGGGAAGCGCCGTGGCCACCTTCCTGCAGGTGCACCGCTGGGCCAAGTGGTACGGCTGGGGAGTGGTGCTGCTCACGGTCGTCATCACCAGCTACTACCTCGTCATCACGGGATGGACGCTGGGCTACGCGGTCAACGCCGTCAGCTTCCGGCTGCAGCCTTTCGACGACTTCACCTCGTCGTACAACTCGCTCTGGTTCTTCGGCATCACCACCATTGTGGCGACGGCCGTGCTCATCTTCGGCGTCACCGGAATCGAGCGGCTTTCGAAGTTCCTCATGCCCTTCCTGTTCGCGATCATCATTGTGCTGGTGATCATCGCGACGCAGACCGATGGCTGGGGCGAAGCGTGGCGCTTCCTCTTCCAGGCGGACTTCTCCACGCTGCAGAACCCACGGCTGTGGGTGTTCGCTTTCGGGCAGGCCTTCTACACGCTGGCAATCGGCCAGGGCTACCTCGTCACCTACGGGAGCTACATCCCGCAGAAGACCCACATCCCGCGCGCCTGCATCATCGTGATGGTGACGGAAACGGCGGTCGCGTTGCTCGCCGGCTTGATGATGTTCCCCTTCGTGTTCAGCGAAGGCCGCGACCCCGGCGAAGGGAGCCAGCTCGCCTTCACCACGTTGCCACTCGTGTTCGAAACGATGCGTGGCGGTGCATGGCTGGCGATCCTCTTCTTCAGCC
>CAZDZP010000145.1:0-6680 GCA_964509855.1 uncultured Anaerolineaceae bacterium
TGGAATCGGCACGGGTCGCGAAGGAGGCGGGGGTCGACTTGCTGCGGACGTTCGTGGATAAGTCGCGAACCAGTCCCTATGACTACCGCGGGCTGCCGATCGAGCGGGGACTCGAGATTGCGGCGGCGATGAAGGCTGAGACCGGCCTCCCGGCAGTCAGCGAACTCATCGACCTGCGTCACCTCGACGCCTTCCTGGAAGCCGGGATTGATGTCATCCAGGTCGGGGCGCGCAGTGCGCAATATTCGCCGCTGCTGGAAGAGCTGTCGCGAGTGGATGTGCCGGTCATTCTGAAGCACGGCTTTGGGAACGATATGAACGAGTGGCTGTGCGCGGCGGCATACATCATGTCGGGGATTGACCGGGATGGGCGGTCGGTGGGAAGCGGCAATCGCAATGTCATTCTGTGCTACCGCGGGATTCGTTCGTTCGAGACCGAGACGCGCTTTGGCGCGGATGTGAGCATGATCCCGGTGGTACGGATGAAGTCGCACCTGCCGTTGTTGGCTGACCCGAGCCACAGCAGCGGCGACAAGAAGCTGGTGGAGCGCGTGGCCTACGGGTTCGTCGCCGCCGGCGCCCAGGGCATTGAGTTCGACATTCACAACAACCCGGCGGAGGCGCTCTGCGACGGCAAGCAAGCGGTGAACGTCGAGGCGCGCAGGATCGTGGCCAACTGCCGGGCTATTCACGGTCAGCTCGCTGGTGTGGGCATCGAAACGGGTACGGACGCCGCCGTCCACGCCCCGGTCAGTCGCCACATCTAAGGAGTTCAAAGTCCTGGAGTACACCGTGCGACCCTTCGAAAGGCGTGACGCCCCGGCGGCCTACGCGATCCACCGGGCGGCGATGGGCGACTACGTTGTGCAGCAATGGGGACCGTGGGACGAAGCGCTGCAGAGGCAGTTCTTCGAAGATCGCATCGAACTTGGGCTCATGCAGGTCATCGAAGTGGACGGCGGGATCGCCGGGATTCACGAGTGGGAAATGAGCGCGGACGCCCTCCATGTCATGAACGTCGAGGTGGCGCCGTGGCTGCAGGGGCAGGGCCTGGGGACGGCCATCCTGCGGGATGCTCAGCGAATCGCGGCGGAACGGAGTCTGCCCGTGAAGCTGCAGGTGTTGAAGTTCAACCCGGCAAGGCGGCTCTACGAGCGGTTGGGCTTCGTGGAGATGGGCGAGAGTGAAAGCCACGTCCTGATGGAGTGGCAGTCGCTCCCCGGCGAAGGCTAAACGAGCATCCGCGCTTTGACGGCAGAGATTGATGCCTGGCTGAGGCCAAGGGTGTTCAAGTACCCTTCGGCGCCGCCGTAATTTTCGCGGAGTGTGGTGACTGCCGTGCGAATGGCGTCTTCTGGGGCGCCGAGCAGTTCTTCCGCGCGCTCCTGCGTGACACCGCGTTCGGCCATGCGCGGGAGCCATTCGGCCCACATCGGCTTGAGGAGCTCTTCGGTACGGCGGTAGTCAGCGACGATGTGCTCGTCGTCAGCTTCGGCGAGGTCGAGGAGAATCGCAGCGGCGACTCCCGTCCGGTCCTTGCCAGCGGCGCAGTGGAACAGCACACCGCCTTCCGTACCGGCGACGGTTTCGAAGAGCGTGCGGTAGGCCGGCTGACCGATTTCGAGGAAGCGCTGGTAGACGAAGGCGTAGCCGGGGAACTTGTCCTGCCCGAGCCCGGCGGGGGAGGCGTCGTTCTGGAAGACCGGTGCGTGGACGTTGCGAATCCCGTGCTTGTCGGTCGCTGGGGTAACGTCTCGCTCCAGTTCCATGGGCGAACGGAGGTCCACGATGACGCGGATGCCATGGTCGAATAGGCTGCCGATCCCGGCTTCGGTGAGGTTGTGGAGGCTGGCGGAGCGGACGATGTCGCGAGCGGCAGTTCGCTTGCCGGATTTCGTTTCGTACCCTGCAAGGTGTCGAACGTTGTGGGCGACTTCGACGTTCAGTACTCGATCTTCAGTCATTGTGTTCACGGTTCCAGTATCCCACGCGTTCTTTAGTGCGTCGTTAACAGAAGTCACAGAATCCCCGGTGCGCGTGCCTGTCGTAAGCTTCGTTTACGCAAGGAGGGCCTCATGATCAACCGCGAACGGGTGGTGCAAACATTCCTGGAACTGGTAGCGATCGACTCGCCGTCAGGGGAAGAAGACGCGATCGCCGTCGAGTTGGAAAGCCGATTCGCGGCGCTTGGCCTCGACGTTTCGCAGGATGCCGCGGGGAACGTCCTGGGGCGGATCGAGGGTCGTGGCGAGACGGTGCTGCTTTCGGCGCACATGGACACGGTTGAGCCCGGCCGTGGGATCGTCCCCACCTGGGATGGCGACGACATCATCCGCTCCGACGGGACGACAATCCTCGGCGCAGACAACAAGGGCGGTTGCGCGGTGATCCTGGAGGCCATCCAATCGCTGCTTGAAGACGGGAGTCAGCACCGGCCGATCGAAGTCGCCATCAGCCGCAGCGAGGAGATCGGGCTCGTTGGTGCATCCAAGATGGACTACTCGCGTATCACGGCGCGGGTGGCGATTGTCATCGATTCGGGCGGGCCGCCGTCGAGCATCCAGGGGCAAGCGCCGTACCACTACACCTACGACATCGAAGTGCATGGCCGCGCCGCCCATGCGGGGCTGGAGCCGGAGAAAGGCGTCCCGGCTATCACGATCGCTTCGGAGATCGTGGCCGGGCTGCCGCAGGGGCGGCTCGATAGCGAGACGACAGGAAACGTTGGCGTGATCAAGGGCGGCCTCGTTCGCAACGCGGTGCCGGACTTCTGTGAGATTCACGGCGAGATGCGGAGCATGGTGGAGGAGAAGGTGGAGGCGACGGTCTCGCGGGCGAAGTCGCACATCGAGCGCGTGAAAGAGCAGTACCCGGAGGCCCGAATCGAGGTACGGTTCCACACCGCCTATCCCGGGTACACGCTCACGGAGGACGACCCGGCGGCGAAGTTCCTCTATCCCGTGCTGCGTGGGCTTGGCATGGAGCCGAATCCGCACCCCGTTGGTGGCGGCACCGACGGCAACGTGTTCCGGGGGCAGGGGATCGCCGGCATCGTGATTGGACGTGGCGGGTACAACCAGCACACCAAGGACGAATACCTGGTCATCCCCGAAATGCTGGATTGTGTGCGAGTCGTCGAGGCTGCGCTCAAGCAGGAATGATGCTGGACTCCAGCTTCAGGTGGCTCATCGTGACCGCACGGCGCGGCAGTTCGGGTTCGGAGACGGCATGCATTGTGCCCGAGTGGGTGATGTCGCCGCGTAGCCGGAGTACTGCGCCGGCGGCTTCGGCGAAGGTGCCGATGCGCTCCAGTTCGTCCGAGAGATAGGCGATGTTGAGCTGCCGGCAGAGGATGAGCAGGTCAAAGGGGCCGAGCGGCGCCATGGCGACCCAGGCCGCCTGCAGCGCGGTCTGCACGCTTCCCGGCGCCCAGTCGTTGTCGGCCGGAAATGCGAGGGGTTCCTGGCGAGAGAGCGCGTAGCGGCCCGGGAAGGCCTCATCGGCGGCAACGGTGCCGCTGCCGACAGGGCCGGCCGTGAAACTGAAACCCCCGTCGGGTGTCGCGCGTGCGACGGCGGCGGTGTCGGCTCGGCCGATGACGAGGCCGTGCGAACGGACGGCTTCGAAGGCATCGCCGGCGGATGAGGCGCGTGCAGCGGCGGTGAGGCCCAGCCCCATTTCGAGTGTCGGGTCGCCGCTCACCTGGTCGAAGGTGCGCACGATGACGTCGGGCTGGAAGCTACCGACGGCCTGGCCGATGACTTCCTGGCTGGCGCCCGAAAGGAAGAGGTCATCGACGACATCGTTGCCGGGGTGCGAGACAACGTCGAGCCGGACGATGTCGACGCCATGTACAGCGAGCGCGGTGCTGATGGCGGAGAGGGCGCCGGGGCGGTCGGGCATCTGGATGCGGATCGAGCGATATGCAGGCATCGGGTGCCTCCTCGTGCGCCGCGAGCTTCGCGGGTATGCACCCACCTTTGCAGCGGGCTATTTCAAGGATGTTTCGAGGCGGTGAACTTCAGTGGTCGTTGGTCTCGTCTTCTCGCATGTCCCGGACGAATGTGCCGCGAGCGAGTTCGGAGGCTCGATGGGCTAACTTGCCACTCCCTTTGACGAGGGGGTCGAGCTTCCATGCGACGGCTTCTTCGAACACTTCGGCGGTCGCATGGGGAACAGCGCCCTCTTCCGCCATTAGCCACGATGCGGCGAGGAGTTGCAGGTGGTACTCCACCGCGCCCGCATAAAGCCTGCCATCGAGTTCCGCGACGTCGCCGGTGAACTCGCCAACGACCTTCTCGGCGAGGGCTTTGGCTGGTCCCCAAACATAGGGGTCCCGCGGGGCGACGCGACCAAATGAAGTCATGAGCTTGCCGTAGTTCTCTTCGGTGATGCGCGGCTTTCGCCGGAACCATTTCATCGGGCTTCCCTTCGCGGTACACGCTACCGTGCGATTCGAAGGTGCGTCACGCGGAAGCTGGGAACGTGGATAGCGTTCGCGCCTACATTGCTGTCTGCAGGCTTTGTTGACAGCCTTTGATTCAGCACGAATGATCGAGCCTTGTGGTACGTAGTTGGGCGGCATGCGAGGTCTCGAGGGAGGCACCCGTTTCCGCAGTACCGAAACCAGGTTCCGCCCCATACATCTCAATAGAGGCGGATTCCCAAGGAGTGGCTGCACATGACCTCAGTTGAACGCCCAAGAACGGTCGGCGAGCTTCGCGCGACGGGATACAAGACCCTCCCCGTGCGCGAAGAAATGCGAAAGAACCTCATCGAGAAGATCCGCGATGGTGTTGACGTTTTCCCGGGCGTCCACGGCTACGAAGAGACGGTGGTGCCGCACGTCGTGAACGCCATCCTCGCGGGGCAGGACATCATTTTCCTTGGCGAACGTGGCCAGGCGAAGTCGCGCATGATTCGCTCGCTTACGTCGCTGCTGGATGAAGCCATCCCTGTGCTCGCCGGCTGCGAGATCCCGGAAGACCCCTTCCATCCGATCACCCAGCAGGGCCGGGACATGATCGAAGCAGAGGGCGACAACGCCCCTGTCGAGTGGCTTACCCGCGACATGCGCTATGGCGAGAAGCTGGCGACCCCGGACATCACCATCGCTGACCTCATTGGCGAAGTGGACCCGATCAAGGTGGCCGAAGGAAAGTACCTTTCCGACGAGCTGACCATCCACTACGGGCTCATTCCGCGTACGAACCGCGGCATTTTCTGCATCAATGAAATCCCGGACCTGGCCGAGCGCATCCAGGTTGGCCTTCTGAACATCATGGAAGAGCGGGACGTGCAGATTCGCGGCTACCGCGTGCGCCTGGCGCTCGACGTGTTCGTTGTCGCCAGCGCGAACCCAGAGGACTACACCAACCGCGGTCGCATCATTACGCCGCTGAAGGACCGCTACGGCGCACAGGTGCGCACACACTACCCGCACAAGATCGAGCACGAAATCGACATCATGGAAGCGGAACACCACCCCGTCCCGGCGGACTACACGGTGGTGGTGCCGGCGTACATGAAGGAGATCATCGCCGAGATCTCGCGGCTGGCGCGGCGCAGCCCGGACGTGAACCAGCGTTCGGGTGTGAGTGTGCGCGCGAGTATCGCGAACTACGAAAGCATGCTGGCGAACGCGCTGCGCCGAGCAATCGTGAACGGCGAGGACACGGTGGTGCCGCGCGTGAGCGACCTGCCCTATGTGGTGCCGACGCTCCAGGGCAAGGTGGAGTTCGAAACGGTCGAAGAGGGCCGCGAGGACCAGATCATCGACAAGCTCATCCAGGGCGCCGTGGCTGCTGTCTTCAACCGCTCGTTCAACGTTTCGGAACTCGAGCCGGTGATTCAGCGCTTCAAGGCCGGTGTATCGGCCGAAGTCGGCGACATGGTTCCCAGCGCGGAATATTCGAAGCTGGCCAAGGACGTTTCAGGGCTCAACGAAGCGGCAGCGCAGGTGGAATCCGGCGGGTCGCCGGGCGAGCTAGCGTGCGCTGTGGAGTTCCTGCTGGAGGGCCTGCACCTGAACAAGCGACTAAACAAGGACCGTGTGGGCGGGCGGGTGCAATACCGCGGATGAACGTAGCGATCACCCCGATGCCACTTTCGGGGCCGCTCTTCAACGGCGCCATATCGGTTTATGGCGCCGCCTTCGCTCCGCCGCCCTATAGCGACCCCGGCCGGGGAGTCGAGGTGCGCCAGCGCATTCTCGAAGTGCACAGCGCGCGCCCGGGGTTCCGCGGCTTCGTGGCCACCGGCGAGAGAAGCAACGTGCTCGGGATGATCTATGGGTACCACGGGCTTCCGGGCCAATGGTGGCACGATGCCGTGGTGCGGGCGGTGGACCGGGACACCGCGTCAAGCTGGTTCGGCGATTCGTACGAGCTGGTGGAGGTGGCCGTGCACCCTTCTGCGCAGGGGCAGGGGATTGGCGCGATGCTGATCAAAGAGCTCCTGGATGGACGGAGCGAGGCCACCAGTGTGCTAAGCACGCGCAAGGATAGCCAGGCGCACTTTCTCTATCGGCGACTGGGATTCGAAGTGGTCAACGAGATGCGCTTTAGCACCGATGGGGCGCTCTTTTATGTGATGGGGACGCGGCTGCCATTGCCAGTGGAAAGCACCGCTGAAGGTGAACCCGAGGCGGCCGTCCGCTAGCTTGGGTTAGACGGCGGATT
>CAZDZP010000146.1:0-6641 GCA_964509855.1 uncultured Anaerolineaceae bacterium
CTCAAAAGTGCGGGCCATGCTGTCTCCAATCTTTCTGCTGCTGCCGTTGTCTGCGCCCCGGATTATACGGACACCGCGTCTGGTTGTGCTGGTGCGCCCTCGCGTGCCCATTCGAACCGTCCGCTACCATGCCAGAATGTCAGCTGCCGCCTCGCTTCTCGCCGTCGAAATCGAAACCCTCTGGGTCAGCGACGCCGCCGGTCGCCTGCTGCACACACGGGAAGCCGCGCCATCCTCGGCGCCCGCGTTCGTCGTCGCCCACGCGGAATCCGAAACGCTTTGCGCGTTCAACAGCCGTGTCCCGCCGTCACTCGCCCGTGAACTTGAATCGCTGGCGTCGTCCTCCGATGACTCGCCAGCCACCCGCGACGCAATCCAGACCCTACTCGAATCCCACCTCGGTCCGGTCACAACCACGCAAAGCGTCGGTTACCTCATTCCCGCCAACGCTTCGTATTCACACGAATTCCACATCGTGACTCCCTCCTCCGCTCCCGAATCGCTCGCACCTCCCACCGGCGCCAACTGGCCGGACGACGAGTGGCAGTCCCTCCTCGCTGGCGACCTCGGCCCGTGGGCTGCCGCAGTCGTCGAAGGCTCCACCGCCGCGCTCTGTCTCACCGCCCGCCAGGGCCCGCGAGGCGCCGAAGCCGGGGTCTTCACTGCGCCCGCGTTTCGTGGCCGTGGTCTCGCCGCTGCCGTCACCGCTGCATGGGCTTCCGAGTTTCCTCCCGGCAGTCGTCATCTTTTCTACTCAACGTCCGTCGAAAACCTGTCATCCCAACAGGTCGCGGAACGGCTCGGCCTCCGCGAAATCGGCCGCATGTGGCAGTTCTCCGTCGGTGCCGGGCAATGCCGGGCATGACTGACACCCTCACCGCCGCCGAGTTCGAATCCCGTATCCGCGTCCTCCAGTCCGACGACGAACTGCGCAAGATTCAGCGCTACTTCAAGACGGGCGAAGGCGAATACGGCGAGGGCGACGTCTTCATCGGCGTCCGCATGGGCAGCATCTTCGCCCTGGCGAAGGAGTTCCTCGCCATGGAACTCGCCGAAATCGAATCCCTGCTCGAGAGCGCAGTGCACGAACTCCGCGTCGGCGCCGTGAGCATCATGGCGAAGCAGGCCACCCAAAAAAGGACCACCGAGGTCCGCCGCAAGGAACTCTTCGACCTCTACCTCCGCCGCCACGACCGTATCAACAACTGGGACCTCGTCGACCTTGGCGCGTGGCACGTTGTCGGCCGCTACCTCGCCGACAAGCCTCGCGACGTCCTCTACGAACTCGCCCGCTCAACCAACCTGTGGGAGCGCCGCACCGCCGCGCTCGCCAACATGCACTTCATCCGCACCTGCGACATCGACGACGCCTTTCGCATCTGCGAACTGCTGCTCGATGAACCGGAAGAGATCATCCAGAAGTCCGTCGGTTGGGTCTTACGCGAAGCCGGCCAGTGCGACCCACCCCGCCTCGCCGCGCTACTCGACTCCCACGCCGCCACCATGCCCCGTGTCATGCTCCGTTCCGCCATCGAAAAGCTGGAGAAGGAACAGCGCACCCACTACCTGGGGCTTGGCAAGAGCACGAGGTCCGGCCGTTCAAAAGGGTGATGCGCGAGGTGTTTTCTACGAGGCGCGTCACCTTGTCTGCGCCAAACCATTCGCGAGGAACGAGTCGAAGACCGCAACAGCACGCTCAATTGCCGCAACTTGCTCGTCTTCGATCTGCGGACCCGAACTGTTCGCTATCAGCCAGTAGTCGGGACTTTCGGCAAACCGCTCGACACCCCAAACGATGCCCCACAGCCCGTTGATCTCACCGTTGGGGCTCGTGGGACTCCAAACACATTGCTCGGCGCTGTGACCCAGGAGCACGGCCTGCGTCGGATGTTCACATCGGGATTGCAGGTTTTCTCGGTTCGCCGTGGCCTTGTCGATAACCTGCAGGGCTACGAAGCTGCCCGGGTTTTCGGGATCGTCCCACAAAAGAGCCAACCGAATCATTCCGCCGGGACCTTCCTCGCCGTACTCGTGCTGTTCCCTCAGTGTTAACCCCGGCGGGGCGCAACCACTGATGCGCCGGGTTTCCACCCGCATCACGGGGAACCCGTCCGGGCAGTCGACGATCGGCCATCCAGTGGCGTCGACCTCGCTCGCTGGCACCGTTGGACTCGGGACTTCCGCCGGCGTTGCTGTGGGACCGGGGGCTTCTGTCTCCGCAATCGTGGCATCAATCGAAGGCGACGGCGACTCCGGTACGGAAGGAGTGTCCTCGTTCTCGGCGCAGGCGCTTGCGAACACAAGGAGGCAGGCGCCGACGAGAGATGTGAGGGTAAGGCGCGATGTTTTGCCCATGATTTCGCTCCCGTGCCCATCTTGGTCCCGGTTCCATACTGCGCGATCGCTTCCACAATGGGCGCAATCTTGGCGATAGCTTAACCCGAATTCGTGGTAGGTCTGACGTGTAGCACGGCGCGACCTACGGACGCGCCGGCGGGCAATCGAGATTCACCGGGATGCCGTACAAATCCGCGATGACCGCTTCGAACTTCCTGCATACAGATGGATCCGACCACGAGTCTGGCGTCAGTCCAATCGAGAACGCGTAGTCCTGAAGATCCTCCGGGTCCGCACCTTCACGCGCGCGTTCGATAAGGGCGTCTTGCCGCTCGCCGAGCTCGATGATTGCTTTCCAATCGTCATTTTCCTCGATGTCGCGCACCCTGGCGCTGTGTTGGACGCCACGGTCCATAGCGTCGCGAATTTCATCGAGCGTCGCGGCCCGGATGGTGATCTCGGGCGCGAGTACATCCGAACTCAGTTTGACTGTCGGGAATGTGACTGTCCCGCCCTCAATAACTCCAAATCCCGGCGCCGCCGCGAAACCCGTCGGTTCATCGACGCCACTCACGCTACGAAGGAATGCCACGATCAACTGTCCCTGCTCCGGCACCGGCAGGTCCGGAAACACCATCCGCGTAACCTGTGACGGGTCGTCAGGGGTATCTGGTGCTTCGAACCATTCGGCGATGTGGAGAGCGAAATCGGTCGTACGCGGAGCATCTCCCCAAGCTACTTCCGTCACCCCGACGCGAATCACGAAATCTTGTCTGCGGGTCACTGCTGAAGGATTCACAGGCGAGGGAAAAGTTGCCACCTCTTGGGTACCGAGCGGACCTCCGCGACGACGACCAGGTCAGATGCTGCCGCGAGTTCGTCGAGCGAACTCGCGGCAAAAAAGAGCGAAACGGTCTGAATCTCTCGAACGCCTCGACTTGGCTCGCTGCACGCGGCAAGCGCCAGCATCAGCAGCGCAAGCAGGGCGAACATCAATCGACCACCTGCACACCAGCCTAGCAGCGCTCACGATGTTTTTCTCAATACTTTGCGAGAGGATCGTCGCAATGCTCTACGGACTCTCCGGAGCTCGGGAGACTGCGACACCAGCCACCCCTACCGCGCCCGGCCCTTCCGCAGCATCTCGACCGACTTCGCGATGCGCTTCTGCCGCGTTTCATCCGTCTTCGCGCCGTCGATGTTCATCACGTGCCAGCGACGATTGCTGTAAGAAATCCCGTCGAAGTACGTCCGCGCTTCCGGCACGGCGTCCAGCGCAGCCGCGAAGTCCGCTGGCACCTCCAGCTCTCGCGGCGCGGTGTCCAGCTCGAATTCGACTTCAACTTCGTCCCCGGCGGCTACCATCGCCGCGGCGCGATTCTCAGCGCTCACCCCAAGCCAGAACTCCCCGCCCATGGGCGCGATGGTGGTGCGCCACGTGTGGCTACCAATCGTCACCTTCACCGGCGGACGCTTCCCGCCACCAAGCTGCTCTACCATCTCGTCCGGGATGATGAAGCCCGTCGTCGTCTTGCCAGTCGGATGTAACGTGCCGTGGTACTTCATGCGCGATCGTCTCCCTTGGGTGGCTCAGTATGCCGGCTCGTCCAGCACGATTTCGTCCAGCAGCTCAGCTTTTTCGTTCCGCGCGTTGTTCACCTCTTGCGAAACCGGCCGCGCGACCAGCGTGTCCTCCGGTGCTGGCTTCAACACCTCCTTCAGCTGCACAGGGTCCTTTTCGACCGGGTTAATCCACTCGTCCTGCGCGTCGTGGTCAAGGATCACC
The DNA here is from genome assembly GCA_964509855.1 of uncultured Anaerolineaceae bacterium. Lineage (GTDB taxonomy): Bacteria > Chloroflexota > Dehalococcoidia > Tepidiformales > Tepidiformaceae > CAZDZP01. The sequence continues at coordinate 4,124 of CAZDZP010000146.1, forward strand.
GGCATCCGGTCATGAATGCGCGACATGTATTCGTTCGCCGCCGTCGTCACGATCGTAAACGTCAGCTCCGGGTCCTTCCCCTCCGGGTACCACAGTTCGTACAGCCCCGCGAAGTAGATGAGCGACCCGCTCTCCGAATGGAACCAGTACGGCTGCCGGTCGCCCTTTGGCCCGAACCATTCGTAGAAGCCATCCACCGGCACGAGGCAGCGCCTCTTCTTGTACGCCGAACGAAAGGCCGGGCTCTTCTCCACCGTCTCCGCCCGCGCGTTGATGGTCTTGTAGGCCATCTTCGCGTCCTTCGACCACGAAGGGATGAGTCCCCACTTCGCCTGGTGTGCCACCCGCTCCTCGCGCTCTTCCGTCACGATGAAGTGCGACTGCGTCGGCGCGATGTTGTACCGCGGCTTGTAGTCCTCCGGCAGCGTCTCCGGCGCCACGCCCAGCTCCTGCGCCAACGCCAACCGGTCCTTGTACGTCATCGTAATTCGCCCACACATGCGCCAAAGGATAGCCGACTTCGACCTCACCGCCACAGCCCCGGTCACCGTCCCACGTTCGGAAACGAAGCGTGAACCGCGCTCTGGTATCCTCGGCGCATGACCTTACCCCGCCTTGCTTTGACCATGGGCGACCCGTCCGGCGTTGGCCCGGAAGTGCTCGCCAAAGCCCTCGCCCACCCGGAAGTCGCCATCATGGCGCGGCCCGTCGTCATCGGATGCCCCACCACCCTGCAGACGTGGCTCGATCGCTTCGAAACTGGCCTGCGCGCGCAGGAAGTCGACTCCGTAGACGCCGATACCGGCGCCGCCATCCCCGTGTTGAACCTTGGCGCGCCTGCGAACGGCAGCTACCCCGTCGGCCAGCTTTCGGTGGATTCGGCGAAGGCGGCCCATGCGTGGGTCGAAGGCGCCGCGCGCCTCTGCATCGACGGCAAGGTTGCGGCGATGGTCACCGCGCCGGTCAATAAGGAAGCCTTCCAGAAGGCGGGCATCACCGACACCGGCCACCAGGAAGTGCTGCAGCGGCTGAGCGGCGCGGGCCATGTCGCCACCATGCTCGTCTCGGGCGGGCTGCGGTGCATGCACCTTTCCACCCATAAGCCGCTGAAAGACGCATGCGCGTTCGTTACCCGCGCCAACGTGCTGCAGGCCATTCAGCTCACGCAGGACCACTTCGTGCGCTGGGGCTGGGATAAGCCCCGCATCGCAGTGGCCGCGCTCAACCCACACGCCAGCGACAACGGCCTCATCGGGCGGGAGGAGCTGGACGAAATCGCCCCCGCCATCGCCGACGCCGTCGCCCTCGGAATCGACGCCAGCGGCCCGCACCCCGCTGATTCTGTCTTCAACCAGGCCATCGCCGGCCGCTACGACGTCGTCGTCGTGATGTATCACGACCAGGGGCACATCGCCATCAAGGTGCACGGCTTCGAACGCAGCATCACCGTAAACCTCGGCCTGCCCTTCATCCGCACCTCCGTCGACCACGGCACCGCCTTCGACATCGCCGGCCAGGGCATCGCCGACGAGACCTCCATGGTCGAAGCCATCCGCCTCGCCGTGAACCTCGCCGGCGGCCACCGCTTCTAAGTCTTCGGCTATTCGTTCCCGGTCTTCTTGCGCGCCACCACGGTCCCCTCGAACCGGTCGTACCGCGTCCGGCCGTCGCTTTCGGCGGAAAACGCGCCTCTGTATATCCAGAACGCGACCGCCAGTGCCGTCCACGCCAACAACACCGAAGTAAACCACATGATCACAGCCAGGAGGACCGGGGTTAGCCACAGGCCGGTGCGGATCACAACTCGTGCAAGGTCCGGTTCTTTGCGCGACGGATACGACACTACCCGGAGCCCGAGCAGATGCTTCCCAAGCGTTCCCCCAAGGAAGCGAGTGAAGAGCACTTCGTAGCCAGCCACGAGCGCAAAGATGGCCCCGATGCCGACAATCCCATTCCACGTGGGCGCCACCGGGCCCCAGTTCACTGTCGGAGGCGCTTCCGTCTGTTGTCCGGCGAAGTCCAGCTGCTCGGATTCAGCGAACATCCCCTGGTGCGCGAGAACGCCGAGGACAACCACGGCCATCGCACCGAGAAAAATCCCGTCTATCACCCGGGCATAGCCGCGGTCGGACGACGAAGCGCGCCATGCCGGGTTGGATTCCCGCTCGGCTTCATAGCGCCGCAGGGTTTCCACCGCGCGGTCGGCGAAGGAATCCTCCCCGCGCTTTTCTGTGGCCATTGCACAATCATAGCTCGTACTAGGCTCGCACTATCCCGTGGAGTCGACCGCGCCCATTTCGTCCGGCACAACCTCGTCCAAATCGACCCCGCCATCATCGCTTCGATTTCGACGCCGGATTCGAACAGCTCGGCGGCCTCGTGTTTGGGCATGCGCAGGTAGGTGTCGACCCGCTGGCGGGTGACATCGACGTCGCCTGATTCGCAGAGTTCCCGCAGCCGCGATGCACGGCGTTGCCGATGATGATGGGCGGCGTCTCTTCTTCGTCGGGGTACTGGT
>CAZDZP010000147.1:0-6629 GCA_964509855.1 uncultured Anaerolineaceae bacterium
AGTGGTGACAGGGGATCTCCATGCAACAAACGACCGTAGCCGACCTGCTGAACCGCATCGATGAATTGCCGCCGCTGCCGGCCGTCGCCGCCCGCGTCATGGGCATGGCCGACGACGACAAGACGAGCGCGCTGGACCTCGCCCAGGTGCTCAGCACCGACCAGGCCCTCACCGCCAAGCTCATCAAGATCAGCAACTCCGCCTACTACGGCTTCGCCCGCAAGGTCAGCACCGTTCGCGAAGCTGTCGTCGTGCTCGGCTTCAAGCAGGTGCGGCAGGTGGCCGTTGGCGCCAGCGTTCTCAATTCCTTCAAGAAGACCACCGTCAGCGACGACGTTTTCGACCTCGACCTCTTCTGGGGCCACAGCATCGCCGTTGCCGTTGCCGCCGAAGGCATTGCCAAGAAGACTCGCGCTTGCCGTCCCGAAGACGCCTTCACCGCCGGGGTCCTTCACGACATCGGGCGCGTTGTCCTGAAGATGACTATGCCCGATGAGTTCCGCGCGGCCGTCATGGACGCTCGTGCCGGTTACCAGGGGCTGCACGACGCAGAGATCGAGTACACGGGCTTCGACCACTCCGACGTCGGCAAGTCGCTCGGCGAACTCTGGAAGTTTCCCCAACATCTCACCGATGCCGTCGCCTGTCACCACGACACCAATCTCACCCCCCAACGCGACGGTCTCGCCGGCTGCGTTGCCCAGGCCGACCGCCTTGCCCTGCACTACGGCCTCTACTGCGGCTACGACCGCGAAGGCGAAGAACTCCAACCCATGCCCGACGACCTCGCCGAATACGAGGCATTGTGCGGCGGCATTGATTTCGTGCTCGAACGCTCCTTCGCCTTCATCGACAGTGCCAGCGGCACCCCCGAAAAGTGGTACGCCCGGGCCGCATGACGCCTCCCGTCCTTAACCACGGCTCCAGACTGGTTGACGATCGCGAGACCGCATCCCAACCTTGACCCCAATGAGCGACGCGCCCGAAGCATCATCGGCCCGGCCCACCCCGGCCAATCCGTGGTTCTGGGCGCTGATCGTCGCCGGCGGCCTATTCGCCGCAAGCCTCTTCTTTCTCACCTCCGTCATCCTCGGGCTGGATAACGAGTCCACGCAGGCAGCCGCCCCGGGCTCGAATGACGCCAGCAATGGCGGCGCCACCGTCACCGGCACCGAGCGCACACCCACGCCGACTCCGGACGATGGCGACGCTCAAATCCGCTACTCAGGCACCCCGCCAGAACGCTTCCTGCTCGAATCCTTCCGCCCGGCTCTTCCCGGCGAAGACGTCGACCTCCGCTTCGGCAGCGGCGAAACCGAGATCGCAGCCACCTACTGGGTTCCCGTGGTTGCGAACTGGGTTGGAGCCTACGAACTCTCCTCCGCCCAGGTGGCAGCACTCCTCGATGGCAGCCTCACGGATTGGTCCGAAGCCGGCGGCGTCAGCGCTCCCGTGCGCTACTTCGCGCTCGATGGGACCCCTACCAGCTTCGCCGGCCAGCCTGTCCCGGCCGCCCTGCCCGGCGAGCGCTTCGCGACCGTCGACGACCTGCTCGCAGCTATGACGCCAGCCTCCGGCGCCTTCGCCTTCGTGCCCCTGGAGTCGCTCAGCGTCGAAATCACCGCGCTCGGCATCGATGGCATCGACATCGTCCGCGGTTTCGGCGACGTCGCGCAGTGGCCCTACGTCGAACTCGTCACTGTCGAAGCCCTCACCTCGCGTGGCGAAGCGGGCCTTGCGGCGCTCCAGTCGCTCACGCTCCAGCCGCCAGAAGTCACACGCATCGTCGCCACCGGTGACTACCTCCCCGTTCGCTGCAGCCTCGCCCGCATCGAAGCCACGGGCGATTGGACTTCTCCCTTCCAGACCACCCTCGGCGACTTCCTCCGCGAAGCGGACCTCGCGCTCAGTTCCCAGGATGGCAGCATCCAGGACTTCTCCGAACCCCTGCGCTGCATCGAAACCGTGAACCTCACCTCCCCGCCCGGTGCCGTCGACGCCCTCCTCTTCGCCGGCATCGATGGCGTCACCGTCGCTGCAAACCACGTCTTCGATTGCGGGGAGCTCGTCGTCTGTGGCTCACGGGCCTTCGAACGCACGCTCGAATTGCTTCACGAAGCCGGTATCAAAACCGCGGGCGGTGGTCTCAACCTTGAAGAGGCGCTAGCTCCTGCCACCTGGGAGATCAACGGCCTCACAATCGGGCTGCTTGCCTTTGACGACATCGCCGCCGGTCCGCCCAGTTGGCTCGCAGCCACTGAGGACTCCCCCGGCACCGCACCCATGGACGACGACTACAGCGACGAGGCCACGCTCGGCTACCCCGCCTTCTACGCGCCCGCAGAAATGCTCGGTGTCGAGAATCTTTCCCAAAGGATCCGCGAGGTAAAGGAAGAAGTCGATTTCCTGGTGGTGATGTTCAATTCCGGCACCGAGGACACGCACGACCCGAGCCCCCGCAGCATCAAGGGCCTGCGCGCCGCCGCCGATGCAGGCGCGGACCTTATCATTGGAAACCAGGCTCACCACGTCCAGGCCACGGAAATCCACAACGGCGTCTTTGTTGCGTACGCGCTCGGCAATTTCATCTACGACCAGGTCCACACGCCCGAGCACTCCCAGTGCTACCTCGTGGAGGCGGCACTCTGGCCCGACCGTGTCGCGGCCACCCGGCTACTGCCCTGCGAAATCGAACTGCAGTACCGCCCGGTTTTCGCTGAGGGCGAAACGCGCGCGAAGATCCTCGCCGATGTCTTTGGCGCAGCCGCATATCTTCCGACAGCAGACTGAGCCCCGGATAGCACATTTTGAACCTGGACCGGAGCGATTCGAACCTGCGTCCACCCCGGCAAGTCGTGCGGGGTGGGCAGTTGCCGGGGCGAACCCCGGGTAGGGATGGCGCCGCAACCTGTGCGGCGCCATCGCCGGGCGTGAGCCCTACTTGTTGTACTCGTTGTACGTGGCTTCGTTCACGAACTTGGTCATGGTGACCTCGTCGCCTTCAACCTTCGTCTTGGCGACGAGCATGTATCGCTTCTGCTTGCCACCGTCCTTCGTGTCGCGTTCAACCACGCGGCCACTGATGGCCGAATCGTCAACTTCAACCTTCTTGCGATGCTTAACGCTGTAGAACTCCATAGGAAAGTAACCTCTCTCGTGCGCGGTGCGCAGTATGCGCGTACCGCTGTTGCTCCGACAAGGTTGCTTTTGAACCTGCTCACACGCAACACGAACCCACCGCATTTGGATGCTAGTATCGACTTATGGGTGCAAACGAACGCAGTGAACTGGGCGAACGAGACGACGTCGCCATGCTCGTGGACTGGGAAAACCTCAAGTACAGCCTCGCCCAGCGCGGGCGCCGGCCCAGCGTAACTGCCCTTCGCGAAGCCGCCGAACAGTTCGGCCGCGTCGTCTTCGCACGCGCCTACGCCGACTGGGAAGACGCCGAACACGCCGGCGATCCCTCCCGGCTCTACGTCGCCGGACTCGAACCCGTCTACGTGCTGGCCAAACGCTACCAGGACGCGACCGGCGAATCCCGCATCAAGAACTCCGTCGATGTGAAGCTCGCAGCTGATTGCATCGAAGCCAGCCACCAGTTCCCCAACGTCAACACCTTCATCATTGTTTCCGGTGACAACGACTTCCTTCATATCGTGAATACCCTCCGCCCACGCGGGAAGCGCGTCGTCGTCATCGGCGTGAGTTGGACCACCGCCGCACACCTCACCCAGCAAGCTGACGTGGTGCTGTACTACGACCTCGACATTGAGGCCTCCACCGAGCCCGGCGCCAAGCGCCCCGCGACGCCCGTAAACGGCGAAGTGAAGAAGCTCGAGCCCTCCGTCGCCGCCGCCGCCGACAACGTCGTCCACGACAGCCGCAACCCCGACCCAACCGACAACGACCGCCGCAAGATCGCCGAAACGCTGGACCTCATGCTCACCATCACGAAGGAATACCGCGAAGACAAACGCGAACTCTCCGTGTCCCTGCTGGGCCAGGAGCTACAGAAACGGATGAACCCCGCCGATTTCCAGCAGGTCGGCCGCGGCAAGTCCAGCGTCTACGCGCGCGCGCTTCAGCAGGCGGGGAAGGTCCAAATCATCAACCGCGACTTCCAGGACTGGATATTCCTGCCCGGCGAATCAACCGAGCTCTTCGGCGCCCTCGCCGAACCGGACCAGCGCCAAGTGAAGTTTGACTACTCGCGCTTCATGTACGAAGACCTCTCGCCCGTAGACCGCGAACGCGTGATTGCCGCCATCTGGGACGAGCGCAATCGCCCTGGGAGCGATTGGCTCACCTTCAAGCGCATCATCACGGCCACCACCTCCGTGGTGCATCGCGATGAACCCTCTGTGAAAAACCTCGTGAACAGCATGGTCGACCTCAACGTGCTGCGGCAGGGCGGCACCCGTAGCGGCTATGACCCCGAATCGCGCAAGACCTATTCCTACGTCACCTTCGAACTCGACCAGGCCCACCCGGATGTGCGTCGCGCTCTCAAGCTGGGTTAGGGGCGCAGAAAAACCCGGCGCGTGATTGAGCCGGGTTTCGCTTTTCGGAACTCTGAATCAGGCCGCCATCACGGAATGCCAGGCCCGCTGCAGGCGCTGAACGATCGTCGCCTCATCCGGGCGGTCGATACCGGTCACGAAGAAGGCAATCGGCCGGCTCGTGGAACCCGGCTCGATGGTGGGGTTCAAGCAGGACTGGGTGCGCGTCACCGTTCCGTCAGACCATACGATTGCCCGCGTCCCCACGTTGGTAGAGGAGATGATGTTCGCCACATTCGCTGCCAATTGCCGGAAATCCACGGTGTCGCTCCAGTTCCCCGCATCACTGCTATTGGCGCATTCTATACGATCTCCTGCCAGCCTGCGTTAACCAATCGTGAAGGATTTATGTACTTTTCGGGATCGTTTCCCGTATTTCCGGGGCGTACCCGGTTCACGCTCGCCCTTGCCGAGCGACCAAAGCGGCACGCTTCGGTACCATGAACGCGACTCCTGGCGGGGTTCGGGTTCGTACCGATTCGCAATGAGCACTACACGACGCTGCCGGCCTCCGGCCAGCACAGGGGGAGCTTGTGACCACTCCGGGCACAGCCGCTAAAACAGACGCACCGAGCGACATCGATTCGCTCAGTATCAACACCATCCGCATGCTCTCCGTCGACGCTGTGGAAGCCGCGAAGTCTGGCCATCCCGGTGCCCCGATGGGCCAGGCTCCTATGGCCTACGTGCTCTGGCACCGGGTGATGAACCACAACCCGGCCAACCCCAACTGGCCCGACCGCGACCGCTTCGTCCTTTCCGCCGGCCACGCCTCCATGCTGCTGTATTCCCTGCTCCATCTCACCGGCTACGACCTGCCCCTCGACCAGGTGCAGGCGTTCCGCCAATGGGGTAGCGCGACCCCGGGGCACCCGGAAGCCAACCACACGCCCGGCGTCGAAGTGACCACCGGCCCGCTCGGTGCTGGTTTCTCCATGGCAGTTGGTATCGCCCTCGCAGAACGCTGGCTCGCCGCGCGCTACAACCGCGAAGGTCACGCCATCGTGGACCACTACACCTACGGCATCTGCAGCGATGGCGACCTCATGGAAGGCGTCGCCTCCGAAGCTGCGTCCCTGGCCGGCACCCTTGGCCTTGGCAAGCTCATCTTTCTCTACGACGACAACAACATCACCATCGACGGCGAAACCCACCTCTCCTTCACCGAAGACGTGGGCATGCGCTTCGAAGCCTACGGTTGGCACGTGCAGCACATCGATGGCAGCGATATCACAGCTGTCGAACGTGCGCTCCAGCAGGCTCGCTCCGAAACCGCTCGCCCCTCTCTCATCGCCGCAAAGACCCGCATCGGCGAAGGCAGCCCCAACAAGGTTGGCTCCGCCTCCGCTCACGGCTCACCGCTCGGCGCCGGCGAAGTTGCTCTCACCCGCGAAGCGCTCGGCTGGCCCGCCGACAAGCCCTTCCACGTCCCCGGCGAAGTCCGCGAACACATGGGCGCCGCCCGCGACCGGGGCGCCAAGGCCGAATCCGAATGGGCCAACCGCTTCGAAGCGTACCGGGCGGCACACCCGGCACTCGCCGCCGAGTTCGAACGGGCCATCGCGGGCCAGCTCCCCGAAGGCTGGCACGCCGCCCTCCCCACGTTCGAAAAGGGGGAGCAAGTTGAGACGCGCGTCGCCTCCGGAAAGACCCTGAACGCCCTTGCCGAAGTGCTTCCCAACCTCATCGGCGGTTCGGCCGACCTCGCCGGTTCCAACAACACCATGCTCAACGGCGCCGGCAACCAGTCCCCAACCGAGCCCGCAGGTCGCAACGTCTTCTACGGCGTCCGCGAACACGCCATGGGCGGTGTCCTGAACGGCATGGCACGCCATGGCGGTGTGCTTCCGTTCGCCGGAACCTTCCTTACATTCTCCGACTACATGCGCCCGGCCATTCGCCTCGCCGCGCTCATGCAGTGCGATGTCGCCTACGTGTTCACGCATGACAGCATTGGCCTCGGCGAAGACGGTCCAACCCACCAGCCGGTCGAACACCTCGCGGCTCTCCGCGCCATGCCCGGCTTGAGCGTGCTCCGCCCGGCCGACGCCAACGAAACCGCCGCTG
>CAZDZP010000148.1:0-6584 GCA_964509855.1 uncultured Anaerolineaceae bacterium
CACGCTCTCTTCGGCAACGAGTGACGCAACGGCATCCACCAGCGCCTGGCCGGCCTGGCCGACGATTGCCGGGCGGGGATGGGCGAACATCCCGAGCTCGTCACTCATAGCAACGCCGGTGCGCTTCAAACCGTGATCAAGGCCGAGAAGACGCCGTGGTTGCGAGGGGCGACTGGCCTGGGGAGGTTGCTGTGGTTTGTCCTGTGGCACTGTCACTCGTCGCGGTGGTGGTGTCGCGGGCACGAAGTTCGACGTTGATACGGAACCCGAAGCGCGGGAGGCGTGGGGCCCAACCGGGCGAAACGTCGACTTCTGCATCCTCGATACCATAGTCGCCTGCGAGTGCGGAACGCGCACCCTCGGCAGAGCGCCCCTTCACGGCATCCTCGATCGCGGCCGAGTCCATCCCGCGCGCGAACTCGCCCCGTACGAGGAACTCGGTGGTGTAAACTCCGTCATCTCTCGCAACCTTGCGGGCGCCTGTTTCGACGGCACGAACGGTACCGGGGATGAATTCCCCACTGCCCAGTTCTGGTTGGAGCGCCGCGAGCGCAATGCGGTCCAGGACCTCGGCGGTCACGGCAAGGGCAGTGACGGTCACCTGGATTTCCATCGTTACGACGTCCGCGACTTCGCCCACGAAGCCGGAGGGATCACCTGTTTCGACCGCGGCCTGGGCCGAGTCGAGGAAGATCGCGTCCCCAGGGCGGTCGGCGACGATGGTGGCCCGAATGGAAGCGGCGCTTTCCAGCGACGCAGCGGTGTCACGCATGCGCTGGATGTCGGCGAGGTCGACAGCCGGCCGAGGTTCGCTCACTCCTCCACCGGCGTTGCCAGCGTTGCTGACGCGAATGAGAGCGAATTCAGCGTCACGAAAGCGAACGAGCGTTTCGGGGGGAATATTGCCCGCCTCACCCGGTTCGACCGCGACGCCGAGCACAGCGGTGGTCTCACCCGGAACCAGGGTCGCATCTTCGGGGAGTGCGAAAGCGATCGAACCATCCTGGCTGATCGCTTCGGTGCCGGCGGGAATCGTCACCGGCTGGGCTGTGGTGTTTGTGATTGTGAGTGTGACCTGCGCGGGTTCGGTGCCAACCATCGTCGACCCAGTGGTGGGTACGGCGACGGTCACGAGCCTTGTGGAGGTGACTTCCGTAGCGGGGACGCGAAGGGCTTCGATATCCGGTTCGGTGATGGCGGCAGACGCGGTGACCACGACAGTGCGTTCGAGCGTCTCTGTCGGCGGGTAGACGATGACCGTGGCAAATGGCGCCATGGTGAGAAGCAACCCGGCGAAGACGGCTGCGATGCCAAGGAGGAAAGCGACCTGGATAAGCCTCCCGAGCGCGGGGACCGCAAGGCTGTGGCCGGGAAGCCGCCAAACGACTTTTCCGCCGCTGTCCCAGCGAACATGTTCGGGTTTGCGCGCGACCGGAATGGAAAGGGCGCGAGCACGCGAGGAGAGCGCGCCATTGGTGGTGGCAAAGGCGATTACCTTGCCTGTTTCGTCAGCGTGGCGCAGCAGGCGGCGCATGCCAATCTCGCGGCTGAGGGCCCGGTTACCCCTCGATGCATGCAGGACAACGGCATAGGAAGGCGCGGTATCGAGACGCCCGCAAATGGTCGCGATGTCTTCGTGGCGTTCAACGCGCACGACGCTCGCGAAAGCGGCTTCGTCTTCGGCGCGCGGCAATGGCCCCGTGCCCGATTCGATCGCGTCGGTCATCGGTAACTCCGGCTCACCCCGCCGATTCACTATAGCAGTTATGACGCGCCCGTGAGCACCTCGGTTGCGGCCTTGCGGGCGAACTCAAGCGCGTCGCCAATGCGGGAGGCATCCTTGGCCCCGGCCTGGGCCAAATCGGGGCGGCCGCCACCTCCACCGCCAGCAACTTTTGCGATGTCCCGCACGAGGTTGCCTGAGTGAACGCCGCGAGCGACGAGGTCCGGGGTCGCGGCAACCAGCAGCGAGGGCCGCTCGCCATCGACACCGGCAAGCACGATGAGCGCACTTCCCAGCTTCTGGCGCAGCGTGTCTGCCATTTCCTTCAGCGTATCGGCGCTCGCCCCGTCGACACGGGCGACAACGAGGGAGGCATCGCCCACCTTGACCGCGTCCGAAAGCAGGGAGTCGGCGGCGCCGGCGCCCTGGGCACGGCGAAGCAACTCCTCTTGCTTGCGAAGGCGCTCCAGTTCGGACTGGAGCGAATCGAGGCGCTCTTCGATTTCGGCCGGGGAAGTGGAGAGACGTTCGGCGATGCGGAGCACGCGTTCCTGCTGCTCGACGAGATACGCTTCGGCAGCGGCGCCGCTGAGGGCTTCGATACGCCGGGTGCCGGCGGCGACCGCAGATTCGCGCAGGATGAGAACGAACCCGAGCTGGCCGGTGCTATGAACGTGGGTTCCTCCACAAAGTTCGGCGCTGAACAGTTGGCCGCCATCGCGGATCTCCACGACGCGCACATCGGCGCCGTATTTGTCGCCGAAGAAGGCAAGCGCGCCACCCGCAATGGCCTGCTGGTACGAAGTGTTGCGCCAGGTGACACCGAGGTCGGTACGCACCTTTTCGTTGACGAGCTGCTGTGCTTCGAGTAGCGCTCCACGAGGGGTTTGCTCAAGGTGCGTGAAGTCGAAGCGCAGCCTATCCGGGGTAACGAGTGAACCCTGTTGGCGGACGTGGCTACCGAGAATCTCCCGGAGGGCGGCGTGGAGCATGTGCGTGGCGGTGTGGTTGCGCGTCGACCCCGCGCGATAAGCAAGGTCCACGGTGGCGGTGGCGGCGTCGCCCGGCCGAACCTCGCCTTCGGTAACGCGTGAGTGGTGCACGATGGCGCCGCCCTGGGCCTGGGTATCCAGCACTTCCAGGATGGCATTCCCGGTGCGGATTACGCCGCGGTCGCCGATCTGGCCGCCGCCTTCCGGGTAGAAGGGCGTGGTGTCGAGAACGATGTCGCACTCGCTCCCGGCAGTGGCGAGTTCCACCAGGTTGCCGCCGGAGAGAATGGCTGCGACGTGTGCGTCGGCATCCACATGGGTATAGCCGACGAAGTCGGAATGGCTTTCGCCGATGGCCTGGAGCGCGGTGGATGATTCGCCGAGAAGGAACTTACCCTGCTGGCGGGCGCGCGCACGCTGCGCCTCCATTGCTGAATCGAAGCCCGGTGCAACGAGTTCGAACCCGGCGGCAGCGGCGATTTCCCGCGTGAGTTCCAGTGGAAGGCCGAAGGTGTCGTAGAGCGTGAACGCCTCTTCGCCGGGGACGGTTGAGGTGCCTTCGCCACGGAGCCGTTCGAGAAGCTGATCGAGGCGATGCGAACCAGCCGAGATAGTGCGAAGGAAGCGCTCTTCCTCAGCGTTGAGCGCGCGCTGGATGAACGCCTGGTTCTCTTCCAGGTGCGGGTAGCCGGTCTTGAGCTTGCCGATGGCGGCTTCAGCGAGACGCGCGGTGAACGGCTCGGATACGCCGATTTTGCGCGCGAAGTAGATGGCGCGCCGGATCACGCGGCGAAGGACGTAGCCCCGGCCTTCGTTCGACGGCACAACGCCATCGCCGATGAGCATAGTGGCGGCGCGGCAATGCTCCGACATCGCGCGAATCGAGTAGGCAACGTCGGAGTGAACGGGCAGTTCGAAGTAGTCGACGCCCGCAACTTTTGACGCCTCTTCGAGGATTGGTATGAAGATGTCCGTTTCGAAGACGGACCGCTTGCCCTGCTGCACGGCGGCAACTCGTTCGAGACCACTTCCTGTATCGATGTTCTGTGTGGGCAAGGGGACGCGGGTGCCATCCGGGTGCTGCATAAGCTGCATGAAGACGAGGTTCCAGATTTCGAGGAAGCGGTCGTCGTCATAGGCGACACGGGGGTCTTCGAGACCACGCTCGGGGTAGAAGTCGTAGTAGATCTCGCTACAGGGGCCGCAGGGACCGCTGGCACCGGGCGTGCCGTTGGGGAAGCTGAACCAGTAGTTCTTGTCTTCGTCGCAACGATGGATGTGCGTGTCCGGAACACCCTGGGCGCGCCAGGCTTCGTAGGCTTCCTCGTCATCGAGGTAGATGGTGATGTGCAACAGATTGGCGGGAATCTGATAGACGACGGTGAGGAGTTCCCAGGCCCAGGCGATCGCTTCGTGCTTGAAGTAGTCGCCAAAGCTGAAATTTCCCAGCATTTCGAAGGCGGTGCAGTGGGAGAAGTCGCCGACCTCTTCGATGTCGGTGGTACGGAAGCAAGGCTGGACCGTGGTCACCCGAGCGGCGGCAGGTTCCTGTTCGCCCGTGAACACGGGCTTGAATTGCTGCATGCCGGCGCTTGTAAAGAGCGACGTAGGGTCGCCGATGGGCACAAGCGGCCAGCCGGGGAGCACAAGGTGTTCGCGCTCTCGGAAGAAATTGATGAAGGCTTCGCGAATCTCATCAGAGGTTCGTGGAGGGGTAGTCATTGCGGCGGCTCCGGTGGGTGGCGCGGGCGGATTGCGTCCAGATCAAGGGTGATTTTGGACAATAGTGCCAGAGATCCCAGTTGACAGCCTTTTTTCGCCGTCCATAGGATTGGAACTGGACGTGTGACGTCCCCTATGTGTAACGACTCTGAACCTCCCCAACGCATGCTGCGCAGACACCTCGCCAACCCTCAGCGCGCAGCCTCCACCTACCGGCCGTGACCACACGTAGCCCCGGACTCGGGGTAGTTGTGCTTGCCGCAGGCATGGGGACTCGAATGAAGTCCGCATTGCCAAAGGTGCTGCACCCCGTTGGGGGCAAACCGATGGTTACCCACGTGGTCGACATCGCGGCGACGCTGGCGCCGGACCGCATCGCGGCGGTCATTGGGCACGGCGGCGACCTTGTCCGCGAAGCACTCGCTGACCGGGGAGTCACGTTTGTCGAACAAACGGAACTGTTGGGTAGCGGTGATGCCGTGGGCCGCTGCGAAGACGCGCTGGCCGGCTGCGGGCGCGTGATGGTGCTCAACGGGGACTCGCCGCTCATTCGACCGGAGATGCTGCATTCGCTCGACAGCGCCCTTGGCGGCGGCCTTCTGGCTTTCGCTTCCCACCCCAACGAGGATCGCGGCGGTTTTGGCCGGGTTCAGCGCGACGCAGATGGCGAGGTTACCGCGATCGTCGAACAGGCCGACGGGGGCGGCGGAATTGCCGAGCGCAACGCCGGACAGTACGTGTTCGATGCAGAATGGCTGTGGCAGAACGTGCGCCTGGTGCCGGTGAGCGAGAAGGGCGAGTACTACCTGACGCACCTGGCAGCACTGGCGCATATCGAAGGGCGCCCGGCGGAGACCGTCCCGGTCGATCCGGAGGACGTGCTGGGCGTAGACAACCGCCGGATGCTCGCCGAAGCAGAGCGGATCATGCGCCTGCGGACGATTGAGCGGCTGCTGGATGATGGAGTCACCATCATCGACCCCGCAACGACCTATGTTGACGCACAAGTGGAGATTGAAGCGGACGTCACAATCGCGCCCAACTGCTATTTGCAGGGCGCGACGCGCGTGGAATCTGGGGCCACCGTTGGACCGGGAACGACGCTTCGGAACGCAGTCGTACGCACCGGGGCGATGGTGGCGCAATCGGTGGTTGAAGATTCCGAGATCGGCGTGGGAACGACCGTCGGGCCGTTCGCGCATGTGCGTGGGCGCAGCACGATCGGCGCGAACTGCGAACTCGGGAACTACTCCGAGGTGAACAGATCGCAGCTAGGCGACGGTGTGAAGATGCACCACTTCAGCTATGTGGGGGACGCCCAGGTCGGCAACCACAGCAACATGGCGGCGGGCATCATCACCTGTAACTACGACGGTGTGAATAAGAACCGGACGACCATTGGGGAGCGGGTCTTCCTGGGGAGCGACACGATGCTGATCGCGCCGATAACCATCGGGGACGGGGCAGTGACCGGAGCTGGCTCGGTGGTGAATCGCGATCTTTCGCCCGGCGAACGGGTGGCTGGCGTGCCCGCAAAGCCTATCCAAAGCCGCAAATCGAGTGAGAACAACGATGCCCAATGACCAGATAGTTTCGCTCGCCGTGTTCGCCGTCACGCTCGCTTTGCTTGCGATATTTGCCGCGGCCGAGACGGCGCTGGAGCGCTCGAACCGAGCTCGCATCCAGGCGCTCGCCGCGCGTGGCGACATTCGCGCGTTGCGCATCGCCGACAGCGCTGAGCGCATCGCACAAACCATCGACCCCCTCACCTTCGGCCGGATCGTCAACGCCGCCCTGGTGGTGTTGGCGCTGGCCTACTTCGGCGCCGAACGCTGGGGTTCGCTCGAAGGCATCGTCGGACTGGGGGCAGTTGGCGTTCTTGTCACGGTGGTGGTGCAAATGACCGTTGGCCTGGTGGTGGCCCGTCAGCCCGAGGTTTCGGCCCTCCAAATCAGCCAGTTCATCCGGTTGAGTAACGTCATCCTCGGGGTGCCGTCGTGGATCGTCGCGCTCCCGGCGCGGTTGGTCGCACGCACCATCAGCGCCGTTACCCCCGAGCCGGACGACATTCTTTCTCTCGTGGAACGTGAAGAGGCGTCGGGAGGGGTCGAGGAAGAGGAACGCCGGATGATTCGCGGCGTCATCGG
>CAZDZP010000149.1:0-6549 GCA_964509855.1 uncultured Anaerolineaceae bacterium
AAATGGCGTCCGAAGCGGGTGTTCGGACGCTCTGCCTTTCGGACCACGACACAACAAACGGTATTCCCGAAGCTGCCGTGGCGGCGGCCCGGCTTGGGCTGCGGCTCATTCCCGGCATGGAGCTTAGTTCGAACCTCACCCTGAAGACTCGACCGGGCGAGGCCATCGATACGCACTTGCTCGCCTATGGCATCGATCGAAGCTCGGCGGCCATGCAGCGCTTCCTGGAGTGGCAACGGACCGAGCGCGTGGAGCGATCGAAGAAAAGTGTTGCCGCGCTGAGGGAGCACGGAATGGAAATCGAGGACGAGCGCGTCTTCGAACTGGCGGCCGGGGGATCCGTGGGGCGGCCTCACATTGCTCGCGCGCTCATGGAACGCGGCTACGTTACCTCTATCCAACAAGCATTCGATGAGTGGCTCGGAGACGGCAAGCCGGGTGACATTCCGCGTGCGAAGCTTTCGCCGCCCGAGATGATTACGCTGGTGCACGAGGCCGGTGGGGTGGTCTTTCTTGCGCACCCCTTCCGCGGCGACCTCGAAGAACGCGAAGTGGTGGACACCATCGAACAGCTCGTCGAACACGGTCTGGACGGCATCGAAACGTACTACAAGCACTACGACACCGAGCGAGTACGCTGGCTCGTTCGGCTGGCGGCAAGGCACGGCCTGGCCTGTTCCGGAGGCAGCGACTTTCATGGACTCGGCAACCCGGAAGATCGTGGCGTTGGCGAAATTCCCTTCTCCGATGACCGGGTTGAAACGTTTCTGCACTTCATAGAAGACAATTGCCGCGAGCCCTACGTTGAGGAGACAGCCAATGCTGCAAGCTGACGACATCGAGGCGATCATTCCGCATCGCTACCCCTTCCTGCTCATCGACCGCATCGTCGAAATCGAGGAGGGAAAGCGGGCCGTGGGCATCAAGGGCGTGACAGCCAACGAGTGGTTCTTCGAGGGCCACTTCCCCGGGCGGAAGGTAATGCCGGGAGTGCTGATCGTAGAGGCGCTTGCGCAGGTGGCTGCGGTCACCATGCTCAAGGGCCGTGAGGCCGACGGGAAGTCACCTGTGTTCGCGGGCATAGACTCGTTAAAGTTCCGGCGGCCGGTACGCCCGGGCGACCAGTTGCGGCTTGAGTTCGAAATCGAGAGGATGCGCGGCCCCTACGGCAAGGGTTCCGTTCGGGCGACCGTGGATGGAGAGCTTGCGGTGGAGGGAACGATTTCGTTCGCGCTCGCCGATTTGTCGCAGATGTAGGCGCCGGTACTCTGCACCTTTACCGTTAACCATCTACCCTTGAAGTCAACAAATGAGCCAACCTGCTGAAGGACCCGCGACCCAAGAACAGTCCCTGCCGAAGGGCGTTGTCCTCTGCCCCACGTGCGGCACCGAAACCGGGCTACGCTGTGGGCGCTGCGACAAGCCGATCTGCCCCTCTTGCCTGATTATGTCGCCTGTGGGAGCGCGCTGCCGTGTTTGTTCACCGATTGTCCGGGCGCCTATGTACAACGTCGGCGGGGTCCACATCGCCAAGGCGGCGGGCGTAGCCGTTGGCGGCGGCATCCTGATGGGGTTCATTTGGGGCTTCATCGGAATCGCGATTTCCCAGGGCTTCTTCCTTATCTTCGTCGGCGCCGGGCTCGGCTACGCCTTCACACGGATGATGGAATGGGCGACGCGCGGCAAGCGAGGCCCGGTCATCATCACTTTCGCTATCGGAGGCATCCTCATTGCCTGGGGAATGCTGTTCTTCTTCGTACCGGCCGGGCAAGCACAAATACAGCTCGTCGCCGTCGCCGTCGGCTCGTATCTCGCCTACCAGTCCCTTAAGTAGACGACCACAACGCAGCCCGCAGAGTTCTATTCAATGCCGGGACTCGGTGCCGGGATTCGGTGCGAACTGGTTAGAGGATGAAGCTCATCGCGATGATGAATCCGAGAGTCACCGCCGAGAAAATGCCAACGAGCACCATATCGCTGCGGACGTAACTGTAGTCCTCGGTCACGTGGTGGACACGCTGGTTCGCACGGGTGGTACTTGAGGGCGCAGCCGTTTCGCGGGTGCCCTCGCCTGGCCGCAAACGCGGGAGCGATTCGGAAGGAACGTTGCGGCGACGGGTGCGGCGCGGCTGTCGTGCTGTCATCGTTTCATGCTACCCCGCCTTGATCCGGGCGTATAGGCGTAGGTGAACACTTAGCTTGCGAGCAGCATGTTTCCGAAGCCATGCGCGTAGGCCCCGAAGTCGTCGAGGTCGCTCGCTGTAACGGTTATGGTCTTGGGCAGCGTTCCGTGGTCTTCCATGTGCAACTGGATTTCCCATTTCGCCCAGCTCAACAGGAGTCGGTCCCTGTCGATGCGCGGCAGCCGCGCCCGCAGAAGCTGAGCCGAGAGCTTTCGCACCGCGTCAACCGAAATCATCACCGAAACGGTGCCGATGTTCTGGCCGCGGCCCTGGTCCACTTTGTACGCGATCTTATGGAACCCGGTGGTCCCGTTGTTGTATTCGGCCGACATCAGCAAGCAGCGAAGTTGCACGGTCTTGCTCATCCTTCTTGGTCCGTAAACGGCGTCACCGCGCCGTCGTGATTTATGAGACCGGTGAGCTGCAGGGCAAGCTTCTTGCCTTTCAACCCTGGGGCCCCGGCGAAGCGTTCGACGTTTCCGACGAACAGTCTCATAGGATCATCGACAAGAGTATCGAGAACCAGTACGTCTCCAACGGACAGGCCGCCAACATCTACCGCCGAAACGTCGGCGGTACCAAGAAGTGCTCGCATTTCGACCTGGGCCGGGCCGATTTGGTCCGGGCGCACCTTAAAGTCGGGGCGTTCGTTCAGGCGCGGCCGGCTCTCGATGAGGCTGTGGCCGCTCAACCGCGGGAGAATCTGTTCCAGCACGCCGAGGGGGAAGCACACCGATATCCCACCGGTCTGTTCGCCAAGGCGCACTTCGTACCAGGCGCTGATTACGAATTCTGACGGGGGTATGACGTGAACAACCTGCGGTCCGACGGCGATTTCGGTGACGTCAGGCGTGAGCTCGGCCACACGCGCCCACGGTTCGACGAGGGAGTTCGCGATGTCCGAACCTACATGCCGCACCAGCGCGAGTTCGATATCCGTCAGGTCACGGATGACGACCGAGCTATCGAGCTGACCCCGGCCGCCGAGCAGTCGATCGAGAATGCTGAAGGCGACGTCCAGTCCGAACGCAGCAACGGCATAGCCTTGAAGTGGAGCCATATCGATGAAGACGATGACGCTCGATTGGCCTATCTGCTGCAGGTACTCGTCGTAATTCGAACGTTCGAGTGACCCGAGTTTTGCCTCGACCGAGGTGCGCAGGCGTGCGCTGAAGGACTGGCCAAGGGCGCCGGCCACGCCCTGCTGGATGATCTGGAGACCGCGGATCTGTTCTTTCGAGAGCTTTTCCGGGTGGCGAAAGTCGTAGGGCTTTATTCGACGGCCGGGGTCGTTCGAGGACGACTCGGACAGACCAGCGAGGCCCTCATCGGACCGATCGAGGTCGGCGTTGATCAGCGCATCGATGTCTCTCTGGCTGAGGATGGCGTTTTCAGCAGCCATGGATGGTTCCGTCGCGGTGGTCCATTGCTCGTATCCTCCTGTATCTATCTTCGGCAGGACATTGGCATTTCCCTTAGAAGGGCGGCAGAAGAACCCGATGGAGGGCGAAATTGTCCAATGCAATCTGCCTGGTAGCTGAGAGGCTTGCGTCCGACCGGGATTCACAGCGCCCGTTGCTCTGGTAGAGTTCCGCGAAACGCGCTGGGACGGCGCGAACGTTCACTGAACGAGGACGAGGGAAATTTATGCAGGCACTCGACGATGTCGTGGTGCTGGACCTGACGCATCACATTGCCGGGCCCTACGCCACGAAACTGTTCGCCGATTTCGGGGCGGACGTCATCAAGGTGGAAGCCCCGGAAGGCGACATCGCCCGCCGCTTTGGGCCATTCCAGGGCGATGATCCCCATCCCGAAAAGAGCGGGCTCTTCTTCTATCTCAACACCAACAAGCGGTCTGTTGTCCTGGACTTGCGGACACCTGCGGGTAAGGAGTCGCTGGCCGCGCTGGCCAAGAAGGCCGACCTGGTTGTCGAAAGTTTCGCGCCCGGTACGCTCGATGGCCTTGGTATCGGGTGGGATTGGCTGCAGCAGCAGAACCCGAAGGCGACCCTGGTTTCGATTTCGAACTTCGGCCAAACCGGGCCGTACCGCGACTTCCGCCTTTCGGAACTGGTGCTCTACGGGTTTGCCGGCGAGATGTACTCGATGGGTGTGACCGACCGGGAACCGGTGAAGATGTTCGGGACGGCGGCGCTGTTCGAATCCGGGTCAGCGATCCTGGCAGGCGCGATGGGCGCACTGTGGGCGGCGCGCCACAAGGGAATCGCCCAGCACGTGGACATCGCTCTTACCGAGACACACTTTGGTGGCGTCGACCGCCGCCACGCAACAGCCATCGCCTACCAGTACAGCGGCCGCAAGACCCTTCGCGCGGGCGGCACCGGTGGTGGTATGCCGCAGGGCATCTACGCCTGCTCCGACGGGTATGTGGACTTCAACAACGCTGGCATACGCTACGACCGTGTGGTGGACATGGTTGGTGGCGCCGAGAGCTGGGCGGGCGAGGAGAAGTACCAGGATCGAATGGCACGCTTGAACCCGGAGATCATTGAGGAATGGAATGCGTTCTTCATCGTCTGGTGCCTGGAGCGCACGAAAAAGGAAATCTGGGCCGAAGCACGGCGAGCGAAGGTGCTCTGCGGCCCGCTCTTCACGATGGAGGACATGTTCGAAGACCCGCACTTCACGGATCGAGGATTCTGGACACAGATGGAGCACCCGGTGATGGGCGACGTTCGTATTCCCGGGCGTCCTTTCATGATGGAAAAAGGCGGCTGGGAGCTTCGGCGCCCGGCGCCTTTGCTCGGGCAGCACACGGAAGAAGTTCTCAAGGAAGCCGGCGTGAGCCCGGAAACCATTGCGGCCATCGCCAGCGAGGGAGTGCGAGCGTCATGACACCGAAACCACTCGAGGGAATCCGCGTTATCGACCTGTGCGTGGTCTGGGCAGGGCCCTTCGCCACCATGAACCTCGGCGATCTTGGTGCGGAAGTGATCAAGGTCGAGAATCCGTTCGTGTTTCAGCCGATGACGCGGGGAGCGGCCGCTCGACCGCCTGCGCTCGCGCTACAAATGGCCGCAGCATGGGGCGGGGGCTATCCCAACAGCGAGCCCGGCGAGCGCCCCTGGAACTACTGTCCGACCTTCGTGAGCGTCTACCGCAACAAGCATAGCTTCACGACGGACCTACGCCGGCCAGAAGGCATGGACGTCCTGCGGCGGCTGGTCGAAGTGAGCGACGTGGTATACGAAAACAACGCGACGGGGACGATGGAAAAGCTGGGCATCACCTACGACTGGCTGAAGTCCATCAACCCGAAGACCATCTTCGTGCGAGTACCGGCCTACGGCTCGACCGGGCCCTATGCGCAGGCACGCGCGCTTGGTGTGCACCTGGAAGCGGTGATGGGCCACACGCTGTTGCGCGGCTACGACGATGGCAACCCGTCGCTGAACACAGCCATCTACTCGGGCGACTACCTCGCCGGCGCGCAGGGGGCCTTCGCCGTGATGACGGCGCTCTGGCACCGCGAACGAACGGGCGAGGGCCAGCTCATCGAAATCGCCCAGGCGGAAAACGCCGCGGCCATGTTCACGCAGGCAGTGATGGAATACAGCCTGAACGGGCGCCTGATGGAGGCGATCGGAAACCGCGATGTCTTCGGCCGCTACCCCTGCGGCGTCTACCCGGCAAAGTCGCCGGGCACGGCGATGACCAGTGACGACCGCTGGATTGCCATCAGCATTGAGGACGACGACCAGTGGGCACGGTTCGTGGAAGCAATCGGCAACCCCGGTTGGGCGCAGGACGAGCGGTTCGCCACCAACGAGGGACGGGCGGAACACTACCGCGAAATCGACGTGCACATCGCCGCGTTCACCACGGAGCAAGAAGACTACGAACTCATGCATCAACTCCAGGCGGCGGGTATTGCGGCCGCGCCCGTGCTTGAGGGCTCGCGCATGTTCGACGACCCCCATCTGCGCGCTCGCGATTTCTTCCGCACGCAAACGGTGGAAGGCGCGGGCACGAAGGAATATGTGGGGCCTCTCTGGCAAATGCCCGAAACGCCGGTGGAGTTCTACCAGCCGCCAGTGCTGATGGGCGAACACAACGACTACGTTTACCGCGAAGTGCTGAAGATGAGCGACGAGGAAATCGAGGCGTTGCGCGCGGAAGGACACATCGCCATGGACTACGACCCGAGCGTCCCATAAGTAGCATCTTGGCGAGCCTTAGCGGGGGGCACTGCCCTCTCGCTGAGCGCGGCGTAGAATCGTGCCCATCAGCGGCGGGCCAGTGTGGCGTGCCGTAACCTCCCAACGCCCTCGGCGTTTGCACAAACCAACCCGCAGGAGGGGCCATGACCCAGGAAATCGGACTTCCCGTCACCGAGCGCTAC
>CAZDZP010000150.1:0-6521 GCA_964509855.1 uncultured Anaerolineaceae bacterium
AGCCTCCCATTGGCAACCAGCGTCGCGACCGAAATGGCGGGGGCGTGCGTATCGGCCAGGCCACCAAGCGCAGCGGCAACAGACACACCCTCATCGCCAAGCCACTCCTGCAGGCCCGCCGCGAGGAAAAGAATCGCCGTCAAGGTAAGCGCGAAAACGATCGCTGTGCGAAGGCTAAACGCCCGGCCGGGATCAATCTCCTCTCCCTGCCCGCCGCGGAGAGCCTGGAGCGCGAAGGCCAGCCCGTAGCCTGTGGCGGCAAGTCCACCGAGCAGCAGGGGGAGTGCCATCTCGCGCAGCGTGGCCTCGCTGGCAGCGCCCACGACGATGGCCATCTGCACGATGGTGGCGACGGTGGAAAGAATCGCGCCCGCAGCGCAGGGCAACAGGAGTTGCGGCTGTTCCCGCGCCCGCGTCCCCATCGCGCCAATCGTGGCCGAGCTGGAGACGAAGCCGGCGGCGAGCCCCGAAAGTGCCAGTCCAAGGCTCGGCCCAGCGGCGCGCATGGCAACGTAGCCAACGCCGCTCACCCCCATCACGAGCACCACCAGGAGCCATATCCGGAAGGGGTTGAAGACGTCGAACGGGCCAACGGTTTCGTTCGGCACCAATGGGAGAACCACCAGCGCAGCCCCAGCGAAGAGCAACATGTCGTGGACTTCGTCCTCAGTGAGCGTGCGCCGAACGAATCTGTGCATTCTTTGACGTGACGCCAGCAGAATGGTGACGGCGACTCCCACGCCGGCGGCGAGTTCGGGCGCCTGTTCGGCCAGTGCGCCAACAAGGAACACGACGACGAGGGCTACTTCCGTCGTGATACCGGGGTCTTCGCGGTCGCCCATGACGTAACTGAGCGCTGCCGCGAGGACCACGAAGAGCCCGGCGATGAGAAGCGCTGCCTGTCCGCCAAGAATTGCCGCCAGTCCGCCCAGGAGCCCGACGAGCGCGAAGGTTCGAACGCCTGCGGCGGCGCGCCCTTTGCCGTCGCCCTTGCGGCGCTCGCGTTCGGTTCCGACGAGTAGACCGATACCCGTAGCGATCGCGAGCGTTAGCGCTGAGCCGAAGGGGTCATCAGCAAGGTTTGTTTGTGCGAAGAGCGGCTGGAACGAGAGCAACACCAGCGCATCGTAGGCGGCGATGACGCTCCTACCCAGTACTGGTCGCTACCAGCGCGGCATCCCAAAAGGCCCGTTCGGCCTCGGCCGGGGCGGCCACGGCGCGGCACGGATCTCCCAGCATCATCGTGAAGCGTTTACCGGCGTCGTACGCAGGCCATTCGGGCATGTCTAGCGCCGTCGCCGACCCGAAGCGCGCGAATCGTACCCAAGCTTCCTGCACCAGGTTAGATAGAGCCTCCACGTCCGGACCGTCGCCGCTGAAGGCGCGCACCGTCGGATGGGCATAGGTGCCAAAGACGAAGGGCACCTCCATGACGTGGGCCGCGCGCAGCACACCACCAGCCGCCGGCGAAGGCCAGTCGAACTGGTAGGCGAAAACGGGCGTATGGGTTGCCTGTATCTCAGCCAGCCGCAGCGCCGGGTGCCGGAAAACGTTGTCCGTGGCGATAGCGAACCAAAGATCGGCAGGTTCGACCGGTTCGTCGCGTGCTTCGCGTTCGGCCCGGTAGAAGTCGATGGCTTGTTGAGCACGTTCACCGTCTCCGTTGAGCGTGCCAGTAACCATCGTGAGCAGCTGGCTTTCGGACATCGCCAACATTGCCGGGTCCAGAGCACCGAAGAATCGCATCTCGTCGGTATTCGTACCGATGAGCAGGGATACGCCGGAAGCCGAACCGGCGGCGATGGCTGCGAAGGGATCGACCGGGACGTCCGCCCCATCGGTCACCGGGCCGTAGGCCAGGCCGCCGGCCGGGGGCGCGGTCCGGTTTTGGGCCGCTGCCAGCTCTGGGGCTGGCACCTTGCGCAACTTCCAGGCATTGGCCCGGTCGATCCCGAGGTCCTTCAATATGGCGAGAGCGGTCGCCTGCGCCTGTTCCGGTGTTCGCGCCAGGTTTGCGGAGCCGCTTTGCAGGATCGCCTTCTGGAAGAGGCCGGTGGTACCAGGCATGGAGAGCAGCGTCGCGATGCTACCGGCCCCGGCCGACTCGCCAAAAACCGTGATGTTCGAGGCGTCGCCGCCAAAGGCCGCAATTTCCTGGTGCACCCAGCGGATAGCCGCCACCTGGTCCAGGATGCCCTGATTACCAGCCGCGCCGTGGTCCTGCTCACCGATGCCGTCCAGCCGCAGAAAGCCGAATACGCCAAGGCGATAGTTCAGGCTGACTACCACGACATCGCCGTTGCGAGCGAGCGCGGCCCCGTCGTACATCGGCGCGGCGCCGGAACCAGTCACATAGGCCCCGCCGTGAATCCAGACCATCACGGGGCGGCGGCGGCCATCGGCAGCAGGCGTCCACACGTTCACCGCCAGGCAGTCCTCTGACGACTCGGGTTGGGTGAAGGTGAGGTACTGTCGGGTCAGGCTCGCGCTGGTGTCGGCCTGGAACGCTGGCGATGCGAATTCGGTGGCGTCGCGCACATTCCCCCACGACTCCGGTGGTTCAGGCGGCCGAAATCGCAAGTCGCCGATTGGCGGGCGGGCATAGGGAATGCCGCGAAAAACCTCGACGCCATCTTCGACCGTGCCACGGACCTGGCCATAGCTGGTCTCAACTGTTGGACCCATCGGTACACCTCCAGGGTTGGCCTGGTCCGGGTTCCCGCTGTCCAGAGTACCGCTTTGAGTGCTGCCTTTGCAGTTTCTCGACGGACTGTTCGCGAAATCTAAACATCACACGGCTGAGCAGTCTGTTCATATGCTGTTCCTACATCGGTAACAGAGGGCGTCCATTGTGGTATGTGTTGAGACGAGGCCGTCCCCCTCGCCGTCTCTCCACCTTGAGGCTTCTCCGTCCCGCTGTTCCGTTCCCTCCGGCAGCGGGACGGGGCGCCTACCACACCAGTCGCGCCAGAATTGCCGGTTTCAATGCCGAGCTACCTGGGCGCTTTCCTCATCAGCGTGATGCCGTCGCGAACAGTGAGCACAACCGCCTCCACGCGAGGGTCACGGGCGACGTGTTCGTTGAAGGCGCGGATCGCCACTACATCCTCACCGTTCTTCGTTGGGTCTATGACCTCCGCGTACCAGAGCGTGTTGTCGGCGAGAATGAACCCGCCGGGCCGGACGAGGCGCAGGCACTCCTCGTAGTACCCGAGATAGTTGCCTTTGTCGGCGTCGATGAAGGCCAGGTCGAAGCCCGGCTCCAGCGTCGCGATTGTTTCCAGCGCCGGGCCCTCGAACACCGTCACGCGGCTGCCGTGCGGCACGGAAGCGTGGTTCGCACGCGCCATCTTCACGTGCACGGGGTCGATGTCCAGCGTGACGATCTCCGCGCCGTCCTCCAACGCCTCCGCCATCCAGAGCGAGGAATAGCCGGTGAAGGTGCCCACTTCGAGAAGCCGCCGCGGTCGCAGCATGGCCACAACCATCTTGAGAAACCGTCCTTCGAGCGAGCCCACGAGCATGTTGGGCTGGTTGGTTTCTACGCTCGTACGTTCGAAGATCTCGCGCAGGTATGTGGGCTCTGGAGTGGAGTGCTCCAGCGCGTAGCTTTCGATTCCCGGGCGGGTGATTTCGTCCATGTCTGCCTCCAGCGCTCGATGTTGGTAGATTCTCCACAGCATGGCAGCGGGGTGATAGCGATGGCAGTGGCGGCACCGGAATTCGAACAGGTTCTCTACGAACAGGACGGGCGCATCGTCACCATCACGCTCAACCGGCCCGAGCGGCTGAATGCGTGGACGATGACCATGGAGCGGGAGTTCATCGAGGCGCTCAACCATGCCAACGCCGACGATTCCGTTGGCTGCATCGTGGTGACCGGCATGGGGCGGGGTTTCTGTGCCGGGGCCGACATCACTACCTGGGCGGCGGAGATGGGAGAGCCGGAAGACTTCCCGGCGCTCGCGCAGAGCGTCGAGCAGGAGGCGAGCCCAAACATCCCGCTCACGCTCGCCGCAGCCAAGCCGGTCATCGCCGCCATCAACGGCGCCGCCATCGGCATTGGCCTCACGCTGTCGCTGGCGTGTGACATCCGCGTGGCCAGCGACAAGGCGAAGTTCTCAGCGCGGTTTGTGCGCGTTGGGCTGATCCCGGAATCGGGCAGCAGCTACAACCTGCCGCAAGTCGCCGGCATCGAATCCGCGCTGGAACTGGTGCTGACGGGACGAATCATCGACGCCGCCCGACCCGTTGGCGGCGAAGCTGGTGTCACGCATTGTCCCCGCCGAAGACCTTATGCCGACGGTCTACGGGCTCGCGCACGAAATCGCATCGGGGCCGACCAACCCTGTGTGGCTGGCGAAACGGGCCGTGCGCCGCAACGCCTCCGAAGCGAACCTGCACCAGGTGGTCGCGACAGAAACGCAGCTCTTCACGCAGGTGAAGCAGAAGGCGGCGCACCGCGAGGCGGTCATCGCCTTCCTCGAAAAGCGCGAGCCGAACTGGCACGGCTAGAGCCGTTGTGACACGTCCCCACTGGCGTGTCACAGTCGCAGCATGAGTGACACACCGACTCGAGCTACGGTGAAGATGAACGCACAGGGACGCATCGTGATCCCCGCCGAGATGCGCCGCGCCCTCGGCTTCGAGCCGGGGGATGAACTGGTGCTCTCCGAGATGGACGGTGGACTTCGCATCGACACTCCCGCGGGAATCGTGACCCGCGTCCGGGAAGCCTTCGCAAAAATCCCGGCCGACCGTGACCTCGTGAAAGAACTGCTGGAGAGGCGCCGGCGAGACGAAAGGTTGAACGACTACTGATGAGTGACACACCGCGTCGAGCAACGGTGAAGATGAACGCACAGGGACGCATCGTGATCCCCGCCGAAATGCGCCGTGCCCTCGGCTTCGAACCGGGGGACGAACTCGTGCTGACCATTCGCGACGGTGCAATGGAATGCCAGACGCAGGAGCAACTCGTTCGAAAATTCCTCGAGCAAGCCCCGGAGGCTCTTCGAGACATCGACCTCCAGGCGGAACTCGCGCGCCTTCGCCACGAAGAGAATCGCCTGTTGGATGACAAGGCAGAATCTCGCGGCGCTGATGACTCGAAGGCTCGCCCCCGAAAATCAACGTGACCGAGCCAGGCTTCCGGTCCGTCTTCGATACGTCGGTAGTGCTTGCGCTTGTCAAAGGCGAACGCGGCGCATTTGAGTCTGGTTCGCTGGCAAGCACCGCCGCTATCTCGGCGATTAACTGGGCCGAAGTCTCGACTGTAGCCCACCGTCAGGGGATCACTGGCGCACGCATCCGGGGCATCGAAGAGCTCGGACTCCAGGTCGTCCCACTTGGCAAGGAGGCCGGTGAGCTGGCGGCGGGGCTACGGTTCAACCTTGGCGCGCTCGACCTGTCGCTCGCAGACTGCTGCTGCCTGGCGCTGGGCATTGAGTTGGGCTTGCCTGTCTACACCGCTGACTCAGCATGGCTGGACCTTGGCCTGGACCTCGACATCCGGCTGATCCGCTAGGCGCGCCAAACGCGGGATACTTCCGCCAATCCGGCGATTTCGATGCGGGATGGGGTGAGTTTCAACACGCCGAAGTTCTCGTCCGGGCCGCCCTTCCAAATGATGGCCGGGTCATAGCCGTAGGGCTCCGGGTTGCTCTTGAAGAGCTCCCAGGTGCGCTCCTTGGTCGCCTGGTCGTCGGCCCATTCGGCAACGCATTCGGCGTAGACAATCGCCTGCGACTGGTCCCAGTAGCTCAACGAAACGTTGGGGTTGTGGGCGAGGTGCTTTTCCTTGTGCGAATGGCGGCCGGTGGCGATCCAGCCGGTGGTGCCTTCCCAGTTTGGGTGAAGGACGCGGGTACGGGGCCGCCCGGCCCGGTCGACCGTCGCCACCGTGCACCAAACGATGGCCCTTACGCGCTTTTCAAACTCCTCGGCAATGTCGTCGAACGACCCCACATCAGTCATACCTTTGCCTCCCGGGCGGAAATGGGTGGAGAGAATACCACAGCGCCCGCCCCGTTCCGGCAGCACCATTTCCATTTGAACGACAACTCACGCCCGGGCATCGGGGTCACCCGGCCCGGCATTTAGGGGTCGGGCGTTCTCGGGTCGCCTGGCCGCCCGGACTAGTGTGGAAAGCGGAGGTGAATCATGAATCGATTCGCACGCGGCCTGGCCGCTACCACTTTGCCCGTTGCCTTGCTGCTGGTCGCAGCCTGTGGTGACGACGACGACGACACCAACGGAGGAAACGGGGGTTCGACCCCTGCGCCGGCGGAAGTACAGCTCACGCAAGACGACGACGGATCCACGGTCTCACTCGCGGCCGCCGGCACGCTGATTGTCGCGCTCCCGGCGAACCCGGATGAAGGGCTCGGTTGGGCAATCGTCTCGCCGGAACCGGAGTTCCTTGCCCTGGACGGCGCCCCGCGCTTCGTGCCCGCCGGCTCAACATCGCCAGTTGACGGTGCATCCGGCACCGAAGTCTTCACGCTAACAGCCTCCGGCGC
>CAZDZP010000151.1:0-6463 GCA_964509855.1 uncultured Anaerolineaceae bacterium
CAGCATCTCGGCAAGTCCAGTGCTCATCCTCGCCCTACCTCGGCAATCCCAGCCCACGCGTGGCGATGATGTTCTTCTGCACTTCGCTGGTGCCGCCGCCGATGGGGCCGCTCACCGCCAGCAGGTAGCTGGTGAGCACGCGTCCGTGGAGCTGCGCCCACGGCGACCCCGGCTGGATCTGGCCGTAGGCGCCCATCAGGTTCACGCCCGTGTTCGCCACGCGGATGCCGAGGAAGGCCATCCAGAGCTTGCCGATGCTGGCTTCGTAGTTCGGCACCTCTCCTCGCGCCTGCAGCCAGACAGTGCGATACGCAACCAGCCGTCCGACTTCCGCTTCGAGCGCGAGGTCGGCGAGCTTGTTGCGGACTTCCGGCTTGTCCCATGGGCGGCCGCCTGGCTGCGTCTCCTTCGCCCAGCGTACGAGGTCGTGGATGGTGCGCCGCGCCCCGCTAATGGCCGCGATGTTCGACCGTTCGAAGTCCAGCGTGGTCGTCGCGACATACCAGCCGCGGTCTTCGCCGCCGAAGAGGTTCTTCGCGGGAACGCGCACGTCTTCGAAGAACACCTGGTTGAAGTCGTGGCGGTAGGCGATATTGTCGATGCCCTGCACGCTGATCCCCGGCGACTTCATATCGACGATGAAAGCCGAGATGCCCTTGTGCTTCGGCACCTCCGTGTTCGTCCGCGCGAGTAGCATCATCCTGTCGGCGATGTGCCCGTTGGACGTCCAGATTTTCTGGCCGTTGATGACGTAGTCGTCGCCATCGCGCACGGCGCGTGTCTGCATGCTCGCGAGGTCGGAGCCGGATTCGGGCTCGCTGAATCCCTGGCAGTACCACGTTTCGCCGCTCGCCATGGATGGCAGGAACTCGCGCTTCTGCTCCTCGCTGGCATGCACGAGCATCGTCGGCCCGGTGATACCGATGGTGAACAGGCGCCCGCCGGAGGGAGCGCGATGGTACGCCAGTTCCTCGTTCAGGATGTACTGCTCAATGGCCGACTTGCCCATGCCGCCGTACTCGGTCGGCCACGCCGGGGCGAACCAGCGCCGAGTGCCAAGCTTCTTCGTGAACTCGCGGGCGAAGGCGTGCTGCTCTTCGTTGTCGAAGAAGTCGTCATCACCTTCGAATTCGGGCGGCAGTTCGGCGGCGAGGAAGGCGCGGAGTTCGTCGCGCCATGCTTCGGTTTCGGGTGGGAGGCGGAAATGCATGGCGAAAGGATAGCCGATGGAAGGCGCAGACTCAGCGCTCCCCGCGTGACTCCAGGCAGCGGGCGCGATCCCAACAACGGTCCGGCGCTTCGGGAGCCTCCATTGTCGTTGGGAGACACTACTCTGATTGATGCCTTAGTTCAGTTGTCGACAGTGCCGGCAGATTGGTGGGCCACCGCCGGTTGGGGGCCACTCGCAGCAGATCGCCACGCCCCGCTGGCGGCCATCTGCCAGCGCTACCCAGCGTGCGGTCACCTCGACGTCGTCCACCTCGTGTTCGGCGACGTATACACCCGCGTCCCCCGTCGCCCGTTCAGCTTGAAACTGGACAGCACCTTCGCCCCCGAGCGTCACTGTCCCGGTGGTCTCGTCACTGAGCAACTCAAGGGTAACCTGGGCGTCTTCGTCCTCTAACATCGCGAGGTTTCCGTCCATTTCACCTTCTAGCAGAACCGAGAGCTCGCCGTCGCAGAGATAGACCGCAACCGGCCGCGGCTCGCCGCTGTCGCCGTCGCTGTCCGCGACGCGAATACCGATGAACAGTTCATCCGTGACCGCCCCGACCCAGGTGTTGGCCCAGGGTTCCGCTTGCAGTGTGGCAATTGGAAGCTCGGCTTCCAGCGTGTCCAGGTCCAGTTCCACTGCCACCGGCTCGGTATCCTGGCGGGTTGTCGGTTCGGTCGCGTCCTGGTCGCCGCCGGAGCAGCCGGCGAGTGCGACGATCGCCGACGCACTTGCGAATGCGACGAGCGTCCGGCGACAAAACTTGAACATTTTTCATGTTCCGCCTTTCCGGGTACTCCGCCTGTGTTCATGGTGAAGTGCTGGCTCGAGGTAACCGCCTCGCGGGGCGCTCAGCCGGGGAATCGATGCGTTCGGGGTACCCTCAGCCAGTAACCGTAGTGGCGGCCATATGGCCTGTCGAGTCTCGTGGTCGATTCGCAGGTCGTCGAAGATGGACTGGGTGTGGCCGAGGTCCATAACTTTGGCCCGACCGTTTCAGCGCACGCCGAGCGCCTCCAGGCAGTCGTAAGTGGCGTCCACCAGCGCGATGTTGCGCGGGTCCCGCCACGAGCGGCCGGCGCGGTTGCACACGTAGCCGAAGCCGAGTCGCGCGTCGGGGTCAGCGAAACCGAGGATGGCGCCGTTGCCGTAGTGCCCGAACGTGCGCGCACCCCGTCCTAGCGGCCGCACGCCGGGGATGGTGAGCTGGAAGCCGAGCCCGAAGCGATTCGGCCGCCCCAGGATGAGGTCCTCCCCGTCGGCGTGGATAGTGTTCGCTTCGTCGATAAGCTCCGCGGAAAGCACGTGGATCCCGTCCACATCCCCACCGCGAGAAAGCGCTCCAAAGAACCGGGCGAGCGCCCGGGCGTTGCCGTGCGGATTCGTAGACGGATACTCGGCCGCGCGCCACTCGCGCGAGGTGACGTCCGAGCCCGCCGCCGGATTGCGGTAAGCCTGCAGCCTCGCAAGAGCGATGCCGTCTACCTTCTCCGGGTCGACCTCCAGCCATGGCCGCTGCGATTCCTCGCCCGGCTTCGCTTCGTAGGGCAGCCAGTCCGCAGTACGGTGGTCCTGCTCCGGTCCCATCCCGATGAAGAAGTCGATCCCAAGCGGGGCGGCGATTTCCTCCGCCACGTAGCGCCCGATGGAACGTCCATCGACACGGCGCACCACCTCGCCGAGCAGAAAGCCCAGCGTATTCGTGTGATAGCCAAACGCCGTGCCCGGTTCCCACCAGGGTTCCTGTTCGGCGAGCGCGGCGCACATCGCGTCCCAGTCGCGCAGCTGGATCCCTTCCGGAAGCGGCTTCCGCACGGCGGGCAACCCTGACTGGTGGCTGAGCAGGTACCGCACCGGCAGCCGCTCTTTCCCCGCCTGCGCGAACTCGGGCCAGTACGTCGCGACAGGCGCGTCGAGTTCGACCAGCCCGCGCTCCACCTGTTGCAGTAGCGCGACCGCGGTGACGGCCTTCCCCAGCGACCACACCGGAACGATCGCGTCCCGCTGCCACGGGCGCGTCCGGGCCTTGTCCATCCAGCCCGCCCAGAGATCGACCACCGGCTCGCCATCGAGCGTGACCGAAACGGCCGCGCCCACCTCGTCCTGCCCGCGCAAGTTGCGCTCGAACGCCGCGCGGACGCCCTCGTATCCGGGCGCCACGAATCCGTGGATCTCGGGTGCCTCTGCTTCCACGTTCGCCATCAGTCAGTTCCTCGCAGGCGACGATAGAACCCGCCGGGCAACGCGGCAACGTTACCGGCAAGTAACCTCTTTGCCCGCGATGGAGAGGATTCGCTAGTATCAGGAAGTCCCAATCGCATGGCGGGCATCCCCGCTGTTGGAGGAAGACAGGAATGCTCCACCATTCCCATCGGCGGGCCAGCCGGGCCGTCCACGCGACCTTTTCCCGGCTTAGCTACCCGCGGACACCGGCGGAGCTGGTGCGTGTCGCACCGTTCGTGGTGGCCTGCCTCGCGACTTCCACGTTCCTCTCGTTGCTCACCGTGAAACCGGAGTATGGATACGAAAGCACGCTCGTCTTCCATGTTCCCGATATCGCCGACGTGCGCCGGACCTTCACCTCGCTGCTGAGCGCGCCGCTGCTGAACCGGGGCCCCCAACAGGTCATCTACGTCGGCATCCTTCTGCTCACCTTTGGCGTTCTGCTCGAGCGCCGCGAAGGCTCGAAGCGCACGATGCTCCTCTTCTTTGGCTGCTCAACAGTGGGCGCATTCGTCGCGGCCTCCGTGCTGTATGCCACCTATCCTTACTTCAACGAAAGTGAGTTCTTCATCCAGGCGTGGCACAGCGCGTGGAGCGGCGGCAGTGCCGGCGCCCTCGGCCTCGCTGGCGCCTACGCCGCCCGGCATCATCGAGCATGGTTGCTTTTCGGGCTGCTCCTGCTCTGGGAAGCGAACGTCGCCATCTTCCGGCTGCAGAACTACACCCCGGCCTTCCACCTAGGCGCGATGATCACCGGCTTCGTCGTCACGCGCTACTTCCTTGCGCAGCGGCTCGCCGAAAGCCGGCAAACAGAGGTGACGGCGAGAGCGTGAGCCGCAACGCGACACGGTTATCGGGCTAGACGCTGTTCGCCGATAGGAACCCTTCGCGGGGCACAGAGTACGGGCAGCGCCGCGCATCAAGGGCGCCTGGCGCTAACCACATAGGTATCCGCGCCGCCGCCTGCGGGATCGGTAAGCTGAGGCTGGGGCGTGCACGTCACATCCTCGAAGCCAGCTTCCTCCAGGCACTGCACGACTGGTTCCGTGGTAGTCGCGCCGAAGAACGGCAGCGCCTCGCGGGTCAGGCGGTCGTAGTGATCCGTGAAGACATTCGGTTCGTCGTCCGCCGGGCTGTCGGCGAACCACAGTCCATCGAAGGCAACTAGCCTCCCGCCGGGGCGCAGTATGCGGAACCAGTTGCCAAACGCCAGGCCCGGTTCGCGGAGCGTCCACAGGAGATGGCGAGACGTGATTGCGTCGAACTGCCCGGGAGGGAAGTCCGGTGCGACGGCATCGCCCTGTACGAACGTCACACGAAGGCCGCGCCGATCAGCTTCCGCTCGAGACATGGCAAGCATTGGCTCCGCGAGATCGATGGCGGTCACACGATGCCCGAGCTCCGCCGCTATAAGCGCAACGAACCCGGTACCGGTGCCGACATCGAGGACAGCGGCCGGGCTCGGCCCGAGCTGTTCGCGAATCGCTTCCACCCACAGGTCATGCTCCGGGCTGCCGGCGGGCACGGTGTTCCCGGGATGCTTCTCGTACTCGGCCGCCACCGCACTCCAGAAGCCGGTGATATTCGCCTGCGCTGATCCACCCTCGGGCCCCATGCGTATCACCTCCCAACGAAGTGGCGCTATAGTGGCCGTCGCCGCGCCATGCGTCAACAGACGAAGGGACCGGAAGACGGCCGGCGCAGTTCCGTCCGCGCAACGAAACGCCCCGGCCATCGTCTGACGGCCGGGGCGTTCCAGCGTTGTCGGCGACGCGGGTAACTAGACCTCGCGGAACTCGCCTTCGACCGTGCTGTCGTCGGAGCCGCTGGGGGTGTCCCCACCCGGGGCGTCGGCGCCAACGCCAGCCGCTTCCTGTTCCTGCGCGCCGTACACGGCCTGCCCGATCTTCTGCATCGCCTCGTTCAGTTCGTCGAGGGTGCGGCGCAGGTCGTCCACGTTCTCGCTTTCGATAGCGGCGCGGACTTCCGTGACCTTCCCTTCGACTTCCGTCTTGAGGGCGTCGTCGATCTTGTCGGCGTTGTCGCGAATGGTGCGTTCCGCCTGGTAGGCGGTGCTGTCGGCCGCGTTCTTCAGCTCGATGAGTTCGCGCTTGCGCTTGTCCTCTTCGGCGAAGAGTTCAGCGTCGCGCTGCATCTTCTCGATTTCGTCCTGGCTCAGGCCACCGCCACTCTGGATGGTGATTTTCTGCTCGCGGCCTGACCCCTTGTCCTTCGCCGAAACGTTCACGATGCCGTTCGCGTCGATGTCGAAGCTGACCTCGACCTGCGGCACGCCGCGCGGTGCGGGCAGAATCCCGTCGAGGATAAAGCGGCCGAGCATCTTGTTGTCGGTCGCCATGGGGCGTTCGCCCTGCAGAACCACGATTTCCACGCTCGGCTGGTTGTCAGCGGCGGTGCTGAAGACCTGGCTTTTGCTGGTCGGAATGGTGGTGTTGCGGTTGATGATTGGCGTGGACACGCCACCGAGCGTTTCGATGCCCAGCGTCAGAGGCGTGACATCGAGCAGGAGCACGTCCTTCACGTCGCCCTTGAGCACGCCCGCCTGGATGGCGGCACCGATCGCCACCACTTCGTCCGGGTTCACGCCCTTGTGGGCTTCCTTGCCGAAGTAGTCACTGACCAGCTTCTGCACGGCGGGCATACGCGTCTGGCCACCGACGAGGACGATCTCGTCCACATCCTTCGGCGCCTTGCCGGCGTCAGCCAGCGCCTTCTTCACGGGTTCGAGCGTGCGGTCCAGCAGGTCCTGCACGAGCTGTTCGAGCTTCGAACGCGAAATCGTGATGTTCAGGTGCTTCGGGCCGCTCGCGTCCGCCGTGATGAACGGCAGGTTGATCTCCGTCGACTGCGCGCTGGAGAGCTCAATCTTCGCCTTTTCGGCTTCGGCCTTGAGACGCTGCAGCGCCTGCCGGTCGTTGCGAAGGTCGATGCCCTCAGCCTTCTTGAACTCGTCGATAAGCCAGTCGATGACCTTCTGGTCGAAGTCGTCGCCACCGAGGTGGGTGT
>CAZDZP010000152.1:0-6372 GCA_964509855.1 uncultured Anaerolineaceae bacterium
TGCCGCAGAGCTGGTTGAGGTCGCGGACGTTGGCGTTGTAGAAGCGGCGGGAGGCGGCGATGCGGTCTTCGGTGTTGGCGAGTTCGCGCTGGAGCGCGAGGAAGTTCACGTCGGCCTTGAGCTCTGGATAGCCTTCGGCGACGGCGAAGAGCTGTTTCATGCCCATGGCGAGGATGGATTCGTCGACGGCGCGTTCGGCTTCGTTGGCGTGGGGCGCCATGGCACGGGTGCGGGCGCTGGTGACGAGTTCGAAGGTTTCGCGCTCGTGGCGGGCGTAGCCCTTGACGGTTTCGACGAGGTTTGGGATGAGGTCGTAGCGGCGCTTGAGTTCGACGTCGATGCCGGACCAGCTTTCGTCGACGTGCTGGCGGAGGTGGATGAAGCGGTTGTAGATGGCGAGCAGCCAGGCCAACACGAGGAGCAACAGCACGACGAGCACAAAGAGGACGACGGGGTTCATGGGCGAAGCTTACCTTGCACGGGCTTCAAGGTCGGCGACGAGGTGGTTCGGCCAGAGTTCGAAGAAGCGGGTGGCGAATGCGATCTGCTCGTCGAACTGGTGGGGGTCCCAGCGGTTGCGTCCATCGGTGAGGCAGCACTCGCCCCATTCGATGTCGACCACGGGCGGTGGTGACTGCAGGAGGAACTCCATAAGGCGAGGATGGACGACGTCGTAGGCGAAGCGGCGGTCCGAGCTTTTGACGAAGAACTTCCGGCTGAACTCGGCCGATTCGAAGTTGATGTCTTCGAAGCCGACGGCGCCGAGGAGGCGGTCGAAGAAGCGTTCGGGGCGAATGAGGAGCGAGTGAGCAACGGGAAACGGTACGTCGAGGATGAGGTAGCTGAAGTGGTAGGTCCTCGTGCTGCGGCTCTTGCCGCTGCCGCTGGTGATCTTGTACGTGAAGTCGCCCATCTGCATGGGGAAGGTTCGCCCTTCGATAGCGAGCGAACCGCGCATCGTGTTGTAGGCGGCGCGGCTATGGCCACGCCGAAAGACTTCGAAGTGCTGGTACTTGCTGTCGTGGGAGCGGTCCTTCTCCGGGTCGAAAGGGAGGCCCTTGGAGGCGGCGTATTGGGCGAGCAACTCACGGCGCTTGGCTTCGGCGATGTACCCGAAGAGCGCGACCGCAGCGGCTAGGGCGCCGCCCACAAGTAGGAGGAGGAAAAAGGGCATGCCTGCCAGCGTAGAGAGCGGCGGGCCAATCGTGAAGACGATGCGTGAAGGTGATGGCTGGAAGTTCTCCCGTGGGGCGGGATTCCTCTACACTCTGGGGTTACATGACCGACCCTCGCACACTCCCCAATCCATTCGACCGGCTCGTGGCAGCCCTGGAGCTCGCGGCAGCGGCTTCCGGGGGCCAGGCGGCCTACGACACGACCGTTCGTTCGCGAAAGCACGGCGACCTCGTACCCTTTGACGCGGCGTTCTACTTTCCGCGCAAAGGCGGCGACGACCTGTACGTGGTGCACGCGGTGACGGGCGACGAACCGGTAGGTGTGGACGCGGTGGACACACTTGCGAGCGGCGCCGCCAAGGTTGATGCGAAGGGCAGTGCGGTGTTCTCGGCGAAGGGTTTCACGCGGCCCGCACGCAAGCGGGCAGATGAGCACGGCGTGACGCTGGTCACGCTGGGGGAGCGGGAATCCGAGGGGATGCCGGGCTGGCTTTCGCAGGGCGGATTCGAAATGACGGACCTGCAGTGGCGGCTCCGGGCGGTGGCGCTGCCGCCCGTGCCGGGGATTCCGAAGAACTTCCTCGAACAGAACTATTCGGTGGGCGACCAGCTGTTCGCGAACCCGCAGGGACGCAAGTTTTCGCCCGAGGAGTTGTTGCGGCGCTGGATGAAGGTGGCTCAGAACGAGGAGGCTCTGCGCGAGTCGCTGCCGCCCGACGGATCGAAAGTGGAACGTTCGGTGACGCTGCGCTTCGACCGGCCGATGACGCTGTTGGCGAACACGGTGAAGAAGCTGCCGCCGCTGATGTGGTGCGACGTGACCATCACCGCTTGGATGGAGCGGCGCTCGATCCCGATGATGCTGGTGGAAGACTTGCCGGCGGACCTTGGCCTGGACGGGAACCCCGGCTGCGCCTACGCCTCGGCGCCAATGGGCACGCCCGAAACGCCGGTGCAGGTTTGGTTGTGGGTGCAGTCACCGCCGGGAGTGGAGCCTCCGGTGGTGCGCACCGAGGCATTCGCGCTGAACGTGACACCGGAACCAGCTGAGCCTGCCGCTAGCGACGAAGGGTAGCCGCAATTCGAAGCGGACTAACCGCCTTGAGCGACTACCGCTCCGAACAATCCGATGGCAAGCATCGCACAGGCAAGAGTGGCAACGGTCCCAACGAAGAGGCGCTCAACGAGTCCTGAGGACTGAGGTCGATCTGGTTCCATTGCGTGCTCCCGAAGGTTGTTGTCGAAGTGAGTGTCGCGTCGCGCGCGTTGCGCAGTAACAAACGGAACGGTTGTGACATCGCAATCGCGTTGCAGAGTCGCTGATTACTGCTTATTGCTCTCGCGGGCCCACCAAGGGGCTGTTCGCCGTGGCGCAAATGGGGTCCACTGAGGATGGGAACTCGCGCCGTTGGGTCCGAGTGGGGGTTGTGGCAATGAACGAAAAGCCTGGCTTGGGCGAAAACTGGCTACCGGTCGGTGAAGAACCATTGACCACTGGCAGCATCACCGAGTGCACGATCCTCCGCCGCGATGGCATCTCGGTCGTCGCGCTGGCGAATGGCGACATCGATACCCGCCGCCACCCCAGCACCGGGATGTACCACGACGACACGCGCTATCTCTCGACGCTGACGTTTTCGCTCAGCGGCATCGAGCCGGTGTTGCTGGACTCTGCCCATGCGGGCCAGGTTCACAGTGCCATTTTCACGAATCGCGCGATGGTCTCACCATCGGGCCACGAAGAGGTTCCCGCGCGGGCGCTCGTTATTCGCCGCCGCCGGCTCGTCATGGAGTCGTTGCGGGAGGCACTGTCGCTTTCCAATTATTCAGCGCGGACCGTGCGCTTTGACCTTCGCCTGGAGCTGGGAACTGATTTCCACGACATTTTTGAGGTGCGAGGCTATGAGCGGCGCGGTTCCCGATCGGCCGTGCACGTCGACAAGCGTGCCGACGGAGTCACCTATACGTACGAGGGAGCTGACAACCTCACACGCACCTGCATCCTGCAGTTCTCCATACCGCCGCTGCGACTGGAGGCGACCGGCGCCGTCTTCGACATCGAACTGGAACCACGGGCCAGTATCACCCTGGACATTTTGGTTGGAGTCGACGCGGTGCCGAAGGCGATGCCGTTCGCCCAGGTGGTTGCCGCAGCTGAACGGGCTGACAGTACCTACCTGAGTTCCGTGACGGAAATTGAAACCGACGATGAGCGGCTGAACGACGCGCTCCGCCGTGCGTTGCTCGATATCGGGTCGCTTTGGACTGACTGGAATGGCAACGCCTACACCGCTGCCGGCGCCCCCTGGTTCGATGCACTTTTCGGCCGCGACAGTCTGATCACGGGCATGCTGATGCTGCCATGCAACCCCGGCCTTCTGCGCAGCACACTCCTGTTACTCGCCAAGTACCAGGCCGAAGAGACCGATCCTGCGAACGACGCCAGCCCGGGTAAGATCCCACACGAACTTCGATGGGGAGAACTGGCACGCAGTGGCGAAGTCCCGTTCGGCCGCTACTACGGGAGTGTGGACTCCACGCCGCTGTTCTTGATGGCAGCTGGTGAGTATCTCGACTGGACCGGGGACGTGGACGCGATCCGGGAATTGTGGCCGGCACTCCTGCGGGCCCACCACTGGTGCATCGACAACTCCCAGGACGGCTGGCTCGGTTACGAGCGTACCTCGGCGGTTGGCCTCGAAAACCAGGGCTGGAAAGACTCCCACGACGCCATTGTGTGGCCCGATGGCCAGATGGCTGCCGCGCCCATCAAGCTGGTCGAGGTCCAGGGTTACCTTATCGCCGCGCATACTGCGTTTGGGCGAATGGCCTCGGCCCTTGGCGAGCCTGGCGGCGACGAGGCTTCCGCGACCGCTAACAACGTTCGTGCGCGGCTCGACTCGGAATTCGCGGTGGCAGCGCGGGGTTATGGCCTGTGTCTCGACGGCGCCGGAAGCCTTGTGCCGACAGCGGTGTCAAACCAGGGGCACCTGCTTTGGGCCGGGGCGGCCAGTGCTTCGAAAGCGAGGGAGGTCGCAACGCGGTTGCTCAACGGCGACCTCTTCAGCGGCTGGGGCGTACGCACCCTGAGCACCGAGGCTGCGACCTTCAACCCACTCGGCTATCACACCGGTTCTGTGTGGCCGCACGACAACGCCATCATTGTTGGTGGGTTGAAGCGCTACGGCTTCAATGCCGAGGCGGGCCGCCTGGCTACTGCCCTGATGGAAGCGGCACTGGCTTTTTCCCGCTACCAGGTCCCGGAGCTGTTTTCCGGGGATGACCGTGACCTGCGCCTGGTGCCCACGCCCTACCCCGTGGCTTCTCGACCACAGGCGTGGTCCGCCGCATCCCTACCCTATCTCGTGACTACGCTCCTGGGCATCCGGCCCGCGGGTCCGTCGAAGCTTGCCATCGTGCGGCCGCTGCTACCGGGCAATATTGGAAGCATAAAGGTTCGCAATTTGCGTTACCACGAGGGGAGCGTGGACCTGGTTTTTCGACGCCAGGGTGAAGGTGCAAGTGTTGAAGTAGAACGGATTCGTGGCGATTTGGAGATAGCTCTATCGAAAGTGTGACAAGGTGCTTCGACCCGTTGTCACCGCGATGGGACCCGTGTTACAGCCAATAGGTGGGAGCTTGCTGCAGGCAACACTTCGTCTGAAGCGTGCCCGCAAGCATCCCGAAACTTTTTGGAGAACACGAAATGAACCCCATGCGCATTGGGATTATCGCGCCGCCATGGTTCCAGATTCCCCCAGTGGGCTACGGCGGTATCGAATTGGTGGTCAGCTATCTCGCGGATGGACTCGCGGAGCGCGGTCACGACGTGACTCTATTCGCATCCGGAGGCTCACGTACGAAGGCTCGGCTGTGCAGTGTCTTCCCGGAACCGCCTTCGGCGGAACTGGGTAACGTCGCTGTGGAAGCCCATCACCTCGTGCACGCCTACAGGCGGTGGAACGAGTTCGATATCATCCACGACCACACTCTCACGGGATTGATCGCGGGCGCCTCGGTCCCCATCCCGGTGGTGCACACCATCCACGGGCCGGTGATACCCGAAGTGGGGGACCTGTATGCACGGGTCGGTGACGCGGTTCATTTCGTCGCCATCAGCCAGAACCAGGCGGCCACGGTGCCGGAAGGGATCCGGCCCTCCGTAATCCACAACGGCGTGCGATTGGACGATTTTCCGTTCAGCGACACGCCCGGCGACTACCTGCTCTTCGTAGGCCGCATCCACCCGGACAAGGGTGTGCTCGAAGCGATTGAAATCGCACGACGGGCCAACATGCGGCTGGTGATTGTCTGCAAAATCAACGAGCCTGCTGAACGGGCGTATTGGGAAAGTGCGGTAGTACCGGCACTCGAGGGCGTTTCCGTGGAGGTGCATGAGCAGCCGCCGCTCGCGGAGAAGCTCGCCTATTACCGGGATGCCTACGCAACACTGTTTCCAATTCAGTGGCCCGAGCCCTTTGGGCTGGTAATGATTGAATCGATGGCCACGGGTACGCCGGTCATCGCCTTCCCGAACGGTGCCGCACCCGAGGTGATCGCCAATGGGCGAACCGGATTCCTCGTCAACAGCATCGATGAAGCGGTGGACGCCTTGCCCCTGGTGGCCACGCTCGACCGGCGCGAATGCCGACAACATGTCGAGGTTCACTTCAGCGAAGAGCGGAACGTTGCGAGGACGGAGCGGCTCTACCGGGAAATCATCAGCGACTGCGGGGATACCGGCCCCGCGGAGCCGACCCGCATAGCCCGTAGGAGTCCCTGGGCATTGAATGGCGGGGCCCATCGCATCGGCACACCTCGAGAGAAGGTGGGCGAGGTAGCGACACTGCGCCGGATTCAGTAGGAGTCTAGGGGCTTAGACGCTGCGGGACCACGCAGGCACACAATGAGGACAAGGGCTCGTAGGAGCCCTTTCCTCATTTCAGGCGATTTCGGCGGGCAGACCGCTAGCGATAGCTGTTTCGTCGCGAGGAGAGTCGTAGGCCGGCAGCCTCAAGCGACTCGGGTGGACCCGCGCTCCTGGCCGATCCAGGTGGGGTCTTCGTTCGCAACGGGGTAGGTGCGCCGGGCGTCGCAGTGCACGCATCGTGCATCGACGACCTTCGCTCCGTTCGGCGTGTCGATTCGCCATCTGTGTGTGCAAGGGCTCATGGAACGCTCCTGGGCGCGATTTCGT